>JAOTVL010000007.1 GCA_029863525.1 Gemmatimonadota bacterium | reverse complement strand
GATGCGCTCCACGCGCCCGCGGCCCGCGGTGAGGTCCGCCACCCGCCGTCGCAGCTCCCCCACGTCGTCGTCCGGAACCCCGAGCAAGCACCGGACCTCCGACCCGTAGGCCTCGTCCAGCACCACGAGCTCCATCTGCTGGACGAGCCGCTGCACGCCGTCGACATCCGGATATCCGACCACCAGGCGCACCTCGACCCGGTCGACTCGCTCCTCGGTCGGCAACGATTCCAGCGCGGCCACGACGCCACCCGCGTACGCTCGGGCCAGCCCTCCCGTTCCGAGCTTCACGCCGCCGTAATAGCGCGTGCACACCGCCACGATCTCGCCGACGTCTGCGTGGAGTAGGGCCGTGAGCATGGGCCGACCGGCCGTACCGTGCGGCTCCCCGTCGTCGCTCATCCCGATGTGCGCGGTGCTCCCGGGCGGACCGGCCACGAACGCCCAGCAGTTGTGCGTCGCGTCCGGAAACTCGTCGCGGACGGCGGCCACGAAGGCGTGCGCGGCATCGGCGTCCGGCGCGTGCGCGAGCGTCGTGACGAACCGACTCCGTTTGATGCTCTGCTCGATCCGGTGCAGACGCGCCGGAATCGGATAACGACTCAGCGCGTCGCCATCCGGTCGAGGAATTCCCGCTCCGACTCGCTCAGACTGCTCGGACCGTCCGCTTTGACCTTGTCGAGAAGCCGCTCCACCTCTTCACGATTGAGCTCGTGGAGGGCGTTGACAGAAATCCCCTTCCATCGGGCCATCGCGTTGCGGTCTCCGACGAAGCCCCGATTGGTCTTCTCCGGCTTCAACTTGGTCTGAAAGCCCCGCTTCGCCGAGCCGCGCCGCCATTCGAGCCACTTCAGGAAGAGGAAGCCCACGACGGCTCCCCCCAGGTGGGCGAAGTGGGCGACCCCGCTCGACGAACCGGTCACGCCGTTGAAGATCGACATGAAGACGTAGGCCGAGACCAGGATCCACGCCTGGATCGGGATCGGGATCGGGAAGAGCAGGATCGTCTCCCGCGGCCAGTAGTACGCGAAGCCGACCAAGACCGCGTACACGCCCGCCGAGGCTCCGACCATCGGCGCCGCGGTCGCGAAGACGGTCTGGAACAGTGCGCCGCCGATGCCCGAGAAGAGGTAGAAGCGCATGAACGCCGAACCGCCGAGCTTCATCTCGAGCCGGGGACCGAAGAAGAAGACCCCGATCATGTTGAAGAAGAGGTGCCCGAAGTCGGCGTGCAGGAACATGTACGTGACCACGGTCCACGGGCGGAACAGAGCCACCTGCGGGATGAACGCGAGGTCGCGGTAAAGACCGGGACTCGTCTGGATCACGATGAAGACGACGAGGTTCGCAACGAGGAGCCTCGTCACCCACGGCGTCATGGGGAACATGCTGAGCCTTACCCCGCCCCGGGTGCGGAGTGTTTCATCGAGCCTTCGATCAACGTCCGTTCCCGCTGCCGTTCTCGCCCTCCGCTTCCTCTTCCTCAGGCGCGGTCCAGAAGCCCGGATTGTCCGGCGCCTGGGAGGCGACGGCCCCGGAGTAGAGCGCCGCGTTGAAGAGGACCTTGAAGGTGCCGAACGGCTGGCCCCTCCACTGCGGCCGCATGCCGAGCAGCACGACCCGGCCCTGCCCGTGCTCGACCTCGACCGCGGCCCCGTATCCGTTCACGAGCTCCTCGCCGAGGAAGTAGCCGGACAGAAGAGGCGATCCGTTCTCCGGGTACTTCGCGAACACTCGTCCCTCGAAGCCCTCCTCCGTAGTGAAGACCGGGCTCGACCCGACGAACACCTTCGCGCGCTCCGGCATCCCGCTCATGACCGGGTGTGAGGGGTCGACCAGCAACTCCACGATCGCCCCGCCGACGAAGTACTCCTCGCGCTCGACCTCGCGCACCACGTTGCGCACCGGGAGGTGGAGGTTGTCGATCGCGAACTGGCTCGAGCCGTTGATCGTCACGAGCGTCCCACCGGCGCGCACGAACGCCTCGAGCGCCCGCACCCCCTCCTGGCCGATGCCGCCCTCGTACCGCGCCGGTACCGAACCCTTCGCGAAACCTTCGACGATGCTCCTCGCCCCGATGTCGGCGAGCACGATCACGTCGTATCGAGCGCGGAGCTCACCCGCGCGAACATCCGCGTTCCTCAAGCTCGCGAACCCCACCTCGTACATCTCGAACAACCAGCGCGTCCAGCCCTCGTCCATCGAGGCATTCCACGGCCGGTAAAGTCCGACGCGCGGCCGGGCGACGGGGCTTCCGGCGGAGCCCGCCGACGCCTGCAATCGGAGCTCCGAAACCAACGCGCCGCGCTGCGCACCCGACAGCCCCTCGATCGTCCAGGCTCCCGATGTGCCGGCCTCGCCCTCTTCCGTGGCCGCGGCGCCGGGACGGAAGCCGACTCGTGCGCCTTCCGCCCACGCCCGACTGAGCGCCTTGTAGCCGTTGTTCTCCGCGGCATCCAGCACCAGCGCGCCGCCGCCTCCCGAGATGCGGCCCTCGGGCGGGACGATGCCACGGGCTACCGGATGGCTGTCGAACCCCACACCAGGGGGCGAGTCCCACGGCTGCGCGTCTCCCTCGGCGTTCCACGGGAGCGCCTCGGCCTGGATCATCTCGAGGGCGCCGCGCACGTCGGCACCTAGAGGCGTCCGCGCCTCTACGACCCGTACGTCGAACTGGTACGGCAGCGTCCATCCCGACACGTCGTACGGCTGCTCCGGCGGACCCTCGGGATACTCGCGCAGGTCGGGATAGTCCTGCACGGCGAAGAGCTGCCGGACGAAGTTCGCGTTCGGCTGGTCCATCGCGATGACCCACGTCCCGGCCGCGTGCGTGACGCCGTCGAAGGTCACGGGCGCCGAGAGGCGGTGGACGTCGATCCCGTTGAACGCCAGGCGCCGTAGCATCTCGACCGCGGCCACCGGATCACGCTGGTCCTGAGGAATGAAGAACGCATAGGGTGGCGCGGACCGGTATTGCTCGGTGACGTCACGCGCCGCCTGATAGCGGTTGAAGAGCAGATCTTCCTTGTACTTGGCGGCCACGTCCAAGACCGAGATCGACGCGGTGATCATGTAGTCGACGGCGTCGCCGACGCGCCACCAGCCCCCCTCCCACGGAGACGCGTAGAGCGACTGAGGCCTCAGGTCCCTCTGATCCTGCGGGAAATCGCCGATCGTATAGAAGTGCGGCGTGGCGTAACGATAGAGCGCCGTCTCGGTCAGGAACGACGCGACGTTGTGGAAGTTGTTCGCGTGGTCCATGAAGCCCGGGTACCAGTTGTCGAACCCGCTGCCCATGTGCACCGCGCCCTTCTGTCCGCGCTCCTCGAGCGCCTGGGCCATGGACATTCCGATCAGGTTCACCGTCCGCCACATGAGCGGATGCACGTTCGGGCTGATCGGCTCGGCGAACGGCGGAATCCAGATCCGGGTCGGGAAGGGCGACGACTGGTGGTGGTTGTAGATGATCTGCGGCTCCCAATGCCGGTCGACCCGCGTCACCACCCGCGATTCGATCTGATTGATCATGTAGCCGTCGCGGTTGTTGTCGTGCCCGATGTATTTCTGGTAGAGGAATGGGGTCGAGGCGACCTCGTACGGCGTTCCGAGGTTCGAGTAGTACCAGTCCGAGACCATCGTCTGGCCGTCCGGATTGATGCTGAACCAGAGCACCAGAATGACGTCGTCCAGGATCTGTCGGATCTCCGGATCGTCGTCTCCCGTCACGAGGTCGTAGGCCAGCTGGATGGTGTGCTGCGCGTGCGCCACCTCCGAGGCGTGCAGGCCACCGTCGATGTGCACGATCGCCTTGCCTTCGGCGGCCAAGGCGCGCGCGTCGGCGTCGGTCATCCCCGGCTCGGGGTACGCCAGGCGCCGCGCGATCTCCCTGTAGCGCTCGGCGTCGCGGAGGTTCTCCTCAGACGAGATCAGGGCGATGTACCAGGGCCGGCCGAAGCTGGTGCTCCCGATCTCGCGGAGCTCCACCCGGTCGGATGCCGCGTCCAGCCGCTGGAAATACGCGAGCGATTGTTCGTACGTCGCCAGCTCGAAGTCGGCGCCGACCGGGAATCCGAGCACCGATTCGGGCGTCGGGACCTGCGCGTGGAGCGGGCTGGCCGCCAACGGCGACGCGAACGCGAGCCCAGCGACGATCACGAGTCGAGCGTGCGACACGGCGCGGCGGGCCCGCGCGCGCTCCGCGGGGAGAGGGCGAGAGACACGAGCTACGTGCATCGGGTGCTTCCGGCGTGGAGGATCGGCTTCGAGGGTCGCGAAAGGTGTGGCCACCGTTCGATGTGGGCCAGACGCACATCCTCTCGACCCCCGGACCTCGCTGTCGGCCCGGCTGAGCTACTACGAGTGAAATGACGGGGCGGCCGAAGAGTTCGGCCGCCGGCTACCAGAGGTCGTCGTCTTCTTCCCACTCCTCCAGGTCGTCGTCGTCGTCGCCCCCGTCGTCGTCCCCGTCGTCGTCGTCGTCATCGTCGTCATCGTCGTCGTCTTCCCAGTCGTCGTCTTCCCATTCCTCGTCGTCTTCCCACTCCTCGCCGTCGACCTCAGCCTCCTCTTCGACGTCGTCCTCGTCGACCGCGAGAATCGAGGTTTCGAGCTCGAGGCCTTCGAGCACATCCGACCGGGTCATCTCCCTGCCTCCGTAGCAAACGACTCCGACGAGGCCGACCCTCATGGCCGACTGTCGGAGCCCATTGTCGCGAAAATAGAAACGGACAACTCCAAGTCAACGAGTTTCGTCGGTCAACTGGTACAGCGTCCTCAGCTCGAGTTGGAACGTGACGTGTTCGATGCCACTCCGGCTCATCCTTTCACGGATCTGTCCGAGGATCCGCATGTGGTCGTTCGGGTCGTCGATGACGCCGTGTCCCGAGAGCGCGACGAAGCCACTCGTGAGGGTCCAGACGTGGAGGTCGTGAACGTCGTCCAGGCCGTCGATCGAGCCCAGCTCGTCGACGATGCGCGGCATGTCCAGGTGCGCCGGGGCCGACTCGAGGAGAACGTCGGTGGCCTCTCGAACGAGGTTCCACGCGCTGTACAGGATCAGCAACGCGATCACCACCGAGATGATGGGGTCCGCCATGGTCCATCCGAGGCCGAGCACGAGCAGACCGGCCACGATCGCGCCGACCGAGCCCAACAAATCACCGAGGACGTGCAGGTAGGCCCCGCGGACGTTGAGATTCGTGTGCGCGTGGCTGTGCAGGAGCACGGCCCCGACCACGTTGACCAAGAGCCCCACCGTCGCCACCGAGAGCATGACCACCCCGTCGATCACCACCGGATCTCGGAGGCGCTGCCACGCCTCCACGATGATGAGGCCGGCGATCAGGAGCAGCGCGGCGCCATTGACGAGCGCAGCGAGAATCTCGAAGCGCGCGTAGCCGTAGGTTCGACGTTGGGTCGGAGGCCGCTTTGCGAGGCGCATGGCGAAGACCGAGAGCGCCAGCGCCGCGACATCGGTGAACATGTGACCGGCGTCCGCCAGGAGCGCGAGCGAGTTCGACAGCACCCCACCGACGACCTCCGCCACCGTGAAGACCGCGGTGAGCCCGAGCACCCACACCAGCCGTCGGCTGATCTCGCCGCGCTGAAGCGTATGGCCGGAACCGTGCATGTGGCCGTGATCGCCAACGTGCCCGTGGTCATGATCGTGATGCATCGTCGCCTTGAGGCTCTGTGGCTTTGTAGCGCTGTGGCTCCGTGGCTGCGCCTGGCCGAACATAGGGACCGGTCCCGGGCTACTCAAACGAGTCGGCCTGCGGCCTGGAACGCTCGATCGGGCCGAGTACCTTTGTGTCTTCTCCACCTCACGATCGAGCACCCGGATGCCCGCTGACAACAATCCACTCCTGACTCGCTCCTTTCGGATCCCGTTCCACGAGATCCGAGCCGAGCATGTCGAGCCGGGGATTCGGGCCGCGCTCGCCGAAGCTCAGGCAGAGGTCGACGCGGTGGCCGCGGGCGACTCGGAGCCGACGTGGGAAAACACCATCGCGCGTCTGGACGAAGCGCTGGAAACGCTCGCGGAGTGTGTCGGGCCCGTCGGCCATCTCGTGGCCGTCGCGGAGACGCCGGAGTTGAGAAGCGCCTACAACGCGGTGCTGCCCGAGATGTCGGCCTTCTGGTCGAGCATTCCGCTCAACGAGGGGCTCTGGAGGCGCGTCAAGGCGTTCGCATCGACGGACGAGGCTGCGCAGCTCACGGGAATCCGGCGACGGCACCTGGACAAGACGGTTCGCGACTTCGAGCGCGCGGGAGCGGATCTGCCAGGCGAAACGAAAGAGCATCTGCAAACCGTCCGGGTCGAGCTCGCCCAGCTGCAGCAGAAGTTCAGCGAGAACGTTCTGGACGCTACCGCCGCGTACGAGTTCATGGTCGACGAGGAAGAGCGCTTGTCGGGCGTGCCCGACGCCGCCAAGCGGAGGTACCGGACCCGCGCCGAGGAGAACGGAGCGGACGGATGGCTGCTGACGCTGGACTATCCGTCGGTCGAGCCGATCCTCAAGTACTGCGAGGACCGTGAGATCCGGCGGGAGATACTCACCGCATACGCCACCCGCTGTCGCGAGGGCGAATTCGACAACCGTCGACTCCTCGCGCGGATTCTCAGACTTCGGGACGAGATCGCGGATGTGCTCGGGTACGCGCATTTCCCGGACTATGTGCTCGCCGATCGTATGGCTGGCACGGGCGCGCGCGCGTCGGAGTTCGAGGAAGACCTCGTGGGCCGCACTCGGCCGTTCTGGAAGAGGGACGTCGAGGAGCTGATGACGCACGCTCGGGCCCTGGGAATCGACGAAGTCCAGCCGTGGGATGTCTCCTTCGTCATGGAGAATCTTCGAAAGGAGCGCTACGACATCGACGACGAGTTGCTACGGCCCTATTTCCCCCTGGGCCCTGTGCTCGCCGGCATGTTCGAGATCGTCCAACGCACCTTCGGCTTCCGAATCGAGGAACGGCCGATCGACGAAGTGTGGCACGAGGACGTGCGCTTCTACGAGATCTTCGAGGAGGACGGCACGAAGCTCGGCGCCTTCTATACCGATTGGTTCCCGCGCAAGGAGAAGCGTCAGGGCGCCTGGATGAACAACTTCATCACGGGCGGCCCCGGCCCCGACGGGAGCTTCGATCCACACCTCGGAGTCATGTGCGGCAACTTCACGCCGCCCGAAGGGGACGGCGAAGCACTCCTCACGCATCGGGAGGTACAGACGACCTTCCACGAGTTCGGACACCTCCTTCATCACTGCACGTCGAAGGTCGAGATCCCCTCGCGGGCCGGCATCCACGTCGCCTGGGACTGGGTGGAGCTTCCCAGCCAGCTCATGGAGAACTGGACCTGGGAGCGCGAAGCGTTGGACCTTTTCGCCCGTCATCACGAGACCGGCGAGACGCTGCCAGGGGAAGTTTTCGAGCGCATGGTCGCGGCACGTCGGTTCATGGGGGGGTGGGCGCAGATGCGACAGCTCTCTCTGGGCACGGTGGACCTCGCTCTGCACGAGGAGCTCGCGCCGAAGCTGCGCAAGGAGGCGGGCCCCCATCCGGACGAGGCGACCGACGAGCGTCAGGGAGACGAGGTCATGGAGTTCGGCAGAGCCCGCTTCGCCGACTTCGCGCCGGATCCCCGCTTCGCCGAGCTCCACATTCTCACGTCTTTCTCTCATCTGTTTGCCGGCGGATACGCTGCTGGCTACTACAGTTACCTGTGGTCGGAAGTTCTCGATGCCGATGCCTTCACGCGGTTCCGTGAGGAAGGGATCTTCAATCGGCAGACCGGCCGCGCATACGTCGACTCCATCCTGTCGCGCGGTGACTCGTCCGACCCGGATCGGCTCTTCGAGGAGTTCATGGGGCGTGGCCCCGACCCCGAGGCGCTGCTCGAGCGCAATCTCGGCGCCCTGGCGGGGTGACTCGACACAAGCGACGCCGATGGGCGTATAAGTTGGACGGACGCGTTCCCCACCGAGGTGGCACCATGACCAACAGACTCCGACTCGCGATTCTTTCGGCCTTCGTCCTGTTACCGCTCGCGGCGTGCGATGAGAAGCCGCTCGGCTACGGCGACGCCAACAGCATCATCGCGGTCATGTCGGCGGAGCAGTGGGAGGCCGCCTCGGACGAGGTCTACCAGCACCTCGAGCCCAGGATCAGCACGGTTCGGGAAGAGAAGGCGTTCACCGTCACGTATCAGGAACCGCTCGCCGAATTCTGGGACCGACTCCGTCGATTCCGCCAAATGCTCGTCGTCGGCACGCGCTCGGACCCCTGGGTCGAGGAGGTGCTGGCCGAGGCGCGCGAGCCGATCACGCAGAACGGCCTCCACCAGGTGTACGACGTCTGGTCACGGGGCCAGACGGTCACGCTCGTCCTCCTCGACGAAGGCTGGAGCACGCAGGACCTGGCGCCGTATCTGACGCAGGTAGGCGACATGCTCGACCAGCAGTTCCGCGCGTACGCCGGGAACCGCATGTACTTCTCAGGCGTGGACTCGGCGCTGGCCGACACGCTCGCGATGCAGGCAGGCTTCACCATGTATCTGCCCGTCGTCTACCGGTGGCAGGCCCAGGACTCGGTCTACATCTTCCGCAACGACAACCCGGACCCCGCCGAGCTCATCCGGCAGATCGCGGTCACGTGGCGGACACCGGCGCCCGGCCAGCTCGAGCGAGACGAGGTTCTGGCGTGGCGCGACCAGCTCGAGGACGGCTACTACACCGAGCCGCAGATGATCGTCCTCGATCATTCGAGCGAGCGCACCTTCCAGTTCAAGGGGCACACCGCGTACGAGTTGAATGCGCAGTGGCGAAATCCACCGGAGCGTCGCTGGCCCGCCGGGGGTCCGCTGATCACCCGGATCGTGACCTGCGACGGGCAGGATCGCACGTACATCTTCGACGCGTGGCTCTACGCACCGGGCAAGGAAAAGTACGAGTACATGATCCAGCTCGAGACGCTGCTCGACACGTTCAGCTGCGAGACGTAACAGACCCGCTCCAGCCTCTCGGCACGCGCATTCCGGACGCACCCGGCGTCGTGCAGCCGCGTGTGGTACTCGTCGGGTCCGGGCACGCGCATGCGCTCGTGCTCGAACGGTGGGCCGAGAAGGGTCCCACGGCTGTTCGCCTGACCCTCGTGACGGCCTCCTCCGACGGGCTGTACTCCGGGATGATTCCGGGTCTCGTGGCGGGCGAATACACGCGGGACGAGCTCGTCTTGGACGCGCGCGTGATGGCCGAGCGCGCCGGCGCCAGGCTGGAAGCCGGCCGCGTGACGGAGATCGACGACGACGCAGCGCTGGTATTTCTGGAGAATGGCACCAGCCTCCCTTATGACCTCCTGAGCCTCGACGTCGGCTCCACGCTCGCCGGCATCGACGATCCCGGAGTGCGCGAGGCAGTGGTGCCGGCTCGACCGCCCGACGAGCTCCTCGATCGGATCGGCCGACTCGGCGACGGCTCACCCGTCGTCGTGGTCGGCGGAGGCGCCGCCGGGATCGAGCTCGCGGCATGTCTAGCGGCCCGACTCCGAACGCGCGACAGGGTCGGGGGCGGTTCGAACGTCACCCTCGTCGAGGGGGGAGCGCGCCTACTCGCAGGGTACCAGCCGTCCGTGGCGTCACGCGTCCAACACGCGCTCGAGAAACGCGGAGTCGAGGTGCGACTGCAGAGCCCCGTCCTCGGCGCCGACGCGACCACGGTCCACCTCGAGTCCGGCGAGGCATTTCCGAGTGCGCTGACGGTGTGGGCCACGGGGAGCGCCCCGCAGCCGCTCTTGGCGCGGACCGGGCTGCCCGTGGACAGGAACGGCTTTCTCGCCGTCGACCCGACGCTTCGGGTGCGGGGGCGAGAGAGGATCTTCGCGGCCGGGGACTGCGCCTCCATCGAGGGCGAGCACGTTCCCAAGGCGGGCGTCCACGCCGTCCGGCAGGCTCCGGTGCTCTTCCACAATCTCACCGCGTCGGCGGGATCCCGCCTCGTCGAGTACGAGCCCCAAGACGACTTCCTCACGCTCCTGAACCTCGGAGACGGCACGGCCATCGGCACGAAATGGGGGCACGTCGCCGAGGGCAGGTGGGTGCGTCGGTTGAAGGACGTCATCGACCGTCGCTTCGTCCGCCGCTTTCAGGCCTGACGACGGCGCGGCGGTCAGCGGATGATTGCCGGGGCAGTCTACAAAGTGTACCATGAGGTCGACATCGTAGACTCTGGAGGCGACGTGTCGCGAAACGGTTATCTGGGTGAGTTCGAGCAAATGGTCCTTCTCGCCATCCTTCAGGGCGGTGAAGACGCGAACGCCCTGCAGGTCCGGCGAGAGTTGGAGACCAGTGCTGGCCGCACGGTCACGAAGGGTGCCTTCTACACGACGCTCGATCGGCTCGAGAAGAAGAATTTCCTCACCTGGAAGGCGCGCGTGCCCGACGAAGGGCGCCGCGGACTGCCGCAGCGTCACTTCCGCGTCACCCCGCAAGGTCTGGACGAGCTCCGCAAGTCGCGAGCCGCGCTCGTCAATCTCTGGCGCGGGCTGGACGAGGTCCTGGACACGGCGTGACCACACGCCGCCCCGAGGGACACGGCTCCGCGCGACAGCCTCCGGAGCGAGCCGACGACCTCCTGCGCGCGTGGCTGCCCGAGGGCACGGTCGGACTGAGCATTCTCGGCGACCTGTACGAGGAATACGACGAGCTGGTCGACCGGGGCGCGCCCGCCCCGGATGCCTGGTTCTGGAAGAACGCGCTCGCGCTGAGCGCCCGTTACGCCTTGCTGAAGACGAAGGCGGGCATATCGAATACCGACTCGATGGGAGGGGCCGTGATGGAGCTGATGTCGACGTTGATGACCGACGTGCGGTTCGGCCTACGCATGCTCGCCAAGACTCCGCTGTTGTCCGCGGTCGCGGTGATCACGATCGCACTGGGGGTCGCGCTGACCACGCACACCTTCAGCTCGGTCTACGGCGCGATTCTTCGCGGCGTACCGGTCCCCGGTCACGAACGCCTGGTCTACGTCGGCGAGAACCGCCTCGAGATGGGCATCTCGGACATGGAGATGTCGGTCCACGACTTCGAGGATCTGCGCGCGCAGCAGACGTCGTTCGAGGACGTCGGCGCGTTCTACCAGGGCACCGTGAACGTCGCCGGCGAAGCCGGACCACCCGAGCGGTTCGCGGGCGCGTACGTGAGCGGGAATCTCTTGGATCTGGTGGGCATTCAGCCGATCGAGGGACGGCTGATCCGTTCCGAGGAGGAGGGCCCGGACGCGGATCCGGTCATCGTCATCGGCCACCACGTCTGGCAGAACCGCTTCGCCGGAGAACCCGGCGTCGTCGGGCGGATGATCCGTGTGAATGGGGTCTCGACCGAGATCGTGGGAATCATGCCGGAGGGGTTCCGATTCCCCTTCCTCGAAGATGTCTGGCTCCCCCACCGGGTCGACGCGAATGCGCTCGAGCGAGGCCAGGGATCGGACTTCGACGTCGTGGGGCGGCTGAGGGAAGGCGTTTCACTGTCCGCCGCCCAGGCCGAGCTCTCCACGGTCGCCGCCCGGCTGGAGCAGACGTATCCGGAGTCGAACGGGGGCATCGGCATGATCGCGTACCCCTACACCGACCGCTTCATGCCACAGGAGATCCAGGCGGTCATCTGGGTCATGCTCGCAGCCACGTTCGGCGTGCTCCTCATCGCCTGCACGAACGTGGCGAACCTCCTCATGGCGCGCGCCTCGATACGCTCGAAGGAGATCGCCGTGCGTACGGCGCTCGGCGCCGGACGTTGGCGCGTCATCCGGCAACTGCTCATCGAGTCGCTGGTGGTCGCCACCCTGGGTGGAGCCGTGGGGGTCTTCATGGCGTGGCTGGGGGTCGATGCGTACCGGCGCGTCGTCGCCGACATCTACAAGCCGTACTGGATCGACTTCCGCATGGACGTCCCCGTGATCGTGTTCAGCCTCGCGGTCACCGCGCTGGCCGCGGTCGCCGCGGGTATGCTACCCGCGCTTCGGGCATCGAGCCTGAAGATCGGGGAGCACCTCAAGGACGAGTCCCGGGGCGCGTCGAGTCTCCGTCTGGGTCGCCTCAGCCACGCGCTCGTCGTCTCCGAGATCGCCGTGTCGTGCGCACTGCTCATCGCGGCCGGCTTCATGATCCGGAGCGTGGTCAACCTGAACAACGTCGACCTGGGCTTCGAGACCGAGCGGGTCCTGACGGGGCGACTCGGTCTCTTCGAAAACGACTATCCCGACCCGAGTGCCCGGGAGCAGTTCTTCCTCCAACTCGAAGAGCGTCTCACGGCGCAGCCGGGCATCGAATCGGCCGCGCTGACGTCGAGCCTACCGGGTCTCGGCGGGGGGTGGTACTACATGAGCGTGGAGGGCGTATCGTATCCGACCGACGCCGACCACCCCGTCATTCTCACGTCCTTCGTCACCTCGGATTTCTTCCGGACCCTGGGCGTCGAGCCGAGCCAGGGGCGTGTGTTCGACCCGCTCGAAGCGCGCGGCGGAGGCGATCCCGTCGCGATCGTGAACGAGAGCTTCGCCCAAACCTACTTGTCCGGCACACCGGTCCTCGGCGAGCGTCTCCAACTCGGCCTCCCGAGGTCCGAGCGCCCATGGCATCGGGTGGTCGGCGTGGTCCCCGACATGCACGTGGGGGGCAACGTGGGCGGAATCGGCGACGACCTCGAACGCCCCGAGCGTGCCTTCTTCCCGTTCGGGGCCATCGACCTGTCGTTCGCCTCCTTCGCGGTAAAGACCCGAGACGATCCCGAATCGCTCGCGCCGTCCGTGCGCACCCTGGTCGCGGAACTGGACTCGAACCTGCCCGTGTACGATCTGCTCTCGCTCGAGCGAGCGATCGACGATGCGACCTGGGCGTTCAGCCTCTTCGGCTCGCTCTTCACCATCTTCGGCGCGGCCGCACTCTTCCTGGCCGCCGTCGGCCTCTACGGCGTCATGGCGTTCGGCGTGAGTCAGCGGCGGCGGGAGCTGGCGGTGCGGTTGGCGCTGGGCGCGAAGCCCAACGCGCTGGTCCGCATGGTGGTAGGGAATGGTGCCGGCCAGCTCGCGTTGGGGATCCTCATCGGCGTGGGGCTCGGCGCGGTCATGAGCCGGTCCATGCGGGTCATGCTTTACGGCGTCGAAACGGACGACCCGGTGGTCTATGGGAGCATCGTGCTGACCTTGGCGGCCACCGGGCTGCTCGCGTGCGTCCTTCCCGCACGATCCGCGACGCGCACGGACCCCGTTCAGGCCATGCGCGGGGACTGAAATGGGAAGCTACCGCCGGTCCAGGAGTCGTTTCAGCCCGCGGTAGTCGTGGAAGGCCAGCCCGGCGAACGCGGGGCTGGCCACCACCCGTCGCACGATCTCGGCCGTCACGTCCCTCATCTTGGTGACGCCGTGGTTGTAGAAAGACTGGGAGTCGGCGGAGACCCGGGTTGGCCGGCCGGCTGGCCAGTGACGAAGGAGGTCCGCGTCCGCGGTCTTCTCTCGGAGCTCGGAAAGCGCCGCCTCGCCATCCACGAGCCAGAGCCTCACGGCGCCCGAATCCGACGCCTCCAAAACGATCCAGCGGGCCTCCGCGTGCGTCGGTAACCCCTCACGCACGGGACCGAAGAAGGTGTGCAGATCTTCGTCGACGAGGCGAACCGTCTCGACGCCGATGAACACGTCCACGTCCATTTGCTCGCCGAGGCGAAGCTCGTCGTACGCGTGAGCCAACGCGCCGTTGGAACCGAAGGCGTCGGTGCGATAGTCCATGATCGCGATGTCGTCGACGAGCGCCATGATGTGCTCGATCAGCGGTGCTCGCCGTCCCTCGAGCGTCGCGAGCATCGGCTCGCCCGTCTCTTCGTCGGGCGCGTCGAACCACAAGGGGATGTCGACCGCGACCCGCAGATCCCCTTCTGCCGCGATCTCGGCCACGCCAGCCAGCAACGTTACGTAGCCGTCCAGCAGCTTCTGCCGGGCGAGACCCTGGAATCCGGACGCGAGATACGGCTCGATGTCGTACCGGACGCCGTGAAAGCGCTGATCGGGCGAAACGGACCGGTTGTGCTCGACCAGCCTGCGAATCGTGCGAAAGACGCCGGCGTGGTTCTCCTCGAGGACGTAGTCACGATCTCCGTCGAGCGCATACGCCAGCGCCCCTCGGGCGCGAAGCTCCGCCAGGAACGGACCCATCTCGTCGCTCGAGAAAGGGATGTACCCGGCCGACGCGCGCTCACCCTCCTTCGCCGCGAGGTAGAGGAAGACCCGCGTGATTCCTTGCGATTCCACGAAATCCAGAAACGTGGACCGCTCCTCGGCGTCTCTCAGGATCTCGGCCGTGGACCACACCCACAGAGCGGTCTCCCGAGCCTCGATCTCGGGCCTCGGATCCGGATCCGGCGTCGGCGGTGGATCAGGAGGCGTCGGACGCGGCGGAATCGGGGTATCCCGGAGGTAGTAGACCGCCAGGCGAGTACCCTCGGGCGCGTAGGCGACCGAGACGCGACCGCGGCGGAGCTCCTCGGCGCTTTGGAGGCCATAATCGGCGAGGTCGAGGTCGACCGACAGAAGCGGCAGCGGCTCCTGAGCGGAGCCGATCTCGGCCGCAGCCATCAGGGTGAGGCCGCAGGCCGCCCACCGCGCGTAGGAGCGCAGCGCGCAGGCCGGGCAGCGGCCTCGCAGCGGACGGGTGCATCGCTTCGGTCGCACACCGATCTCCCGGGGTATGAAGGATACGGCACGGGTAACGATACACGCCGGGTGAACCAAGGATCACCGAAGCCCACGACGATGCCGAATGTCGGCTTGGCAACAAGATCACGCGAGGCGGGCCAGCCTCCGGGAAGGAGGTCGTGGCTACCTGGCGCCGACCCCTGCCAGGGTTACGTTCCAGACTCGTCTTCGCCCCCATCCCGCAGCACACACTTCCTTGAGCTTCGTCCACCTTCACACCCACTCCGAATACTCGCTCCTCGACGGCGCGAATCGGATCAGTGACCTCGTCCGAAAGGCCAAAGAGCACGAGATGCCCGGTCTCGCGCTCACCGATCACGGGTGCATGTTCGGCGCCTGGACCTTCCACAAACAGGCCAAGAAGGCGGGCCTCAAGCCGATCATCGGGATGGAGGCGTACGTAGCGCCCGGCGCCCGGCACGATCGTTCGCGCTCCGGCCAGGGTGAGCGGGCCTACTACCACCTGGTTCTGCTCGCCCGAGACATGCAGGGCTACAAGAACTTGGTGAAGCTGAGCTCGATCGGGTTCACCGAGGGCTTCTACCACAAGCCCCGTTTGGACCGCGAGGTCCTCGCCAAGTACCACGAGGGGATCATCGTCTCGTCGGCGTGCATGGCCGGCGAGGTGGCCCGTCACCTGCTGGCCGACAATTGGGGCGGAGCGAAGGAAGCAGCGGAGTGGTACGCCAACCTCTTCGACGGACGCTATTACCTCGAGGTCCAAGCGCACGACACGCCCGGCCAAGCGAAGCTGAACGAGCAGATCTTCACGCTCGGCACCGAGCTCGATCTGCCGGTCGTCGTCACCAACGACTCTCACTTCCTCCAGCCGGAGGATCACGAGGCGCACGACATCCTCCTGTGCATCGGCCTCGGAAAGGACCGCGACGATCCCAACCGCATGAAGTACGACGAGGGCCTGTACTTCAAGAGCGCACAGGAGATGGCGTCACGCTTTCCCGAGCGACCTGACGTGGTGGAGAACACGCTCGCCATCGCGGATTCCGTCGACCTCGTCTTCGAAAAGAAGTACTTCCTCCCGGAGTTTCCGCTTCCTGCCGAGCACTCGGACGAGAACGACTACCTGGAGTTCCTCGCGCTCGAGGGAGCCAAAGAGCGTTACGGCGACCCGCTCCCGCCCGAGGTTCGCGAGCGGTTCGATTACGAGATC
Organism: Gemmatimonadota bacterium; assembly: GCA_029863525.1. GTDB lineage: Bacteria > Gemmatimonadota > Gemmatimonadetes > Longimicrobiales > Gaopeijiaceae > UBA2589. The sequence continues at coordinate 34,745 of JAOTVL010000007.1, read as the reverse complement.
GGGGTCATCAAGGGGACCGGCTACGCAGGCTACTTCCTGATCACCCAGGACTTCATCCGTTGGGCGCGCGACAACGACATCCCGGTGGGTCCGGGTCGAGGCTCGGCGGCGGGATCGCTCGTGGCCTATTCCCTCGGAATCACGAATCTCGATCCGCTCGAGTTCGACCTGCTCTTCGAGCGGTTCCTGAATCCCGAGCGGATCTCGATGCCGGACATCGACATCGACTTTTGTTACGAGCGGCGCGGCGAGGTCATCGAGTACACGCGCCAAAAGTACGGGAAGGACGCGGTCGGCCAGATCATCACCTTCGGCACGATGAAGAGCCGCGCCGTCATACGAGACGTCGGTCGAGCCTTGGGCTTCGAGCCTTCCGAGACGGACAAGATCGCGAAGCTGATCCCGAACCAACCCGGTCAGGCCTTCACCGTCCAGGAAGCGGTCGACGGACTCAAGGAAGTGAAAGAGCTTTACGAGCAGGATGAGCGGCACCGTCAGCTCTTCGACTATTCGATCACCCTCGAGGGGCTCTCGCGACACGCGTCGGTCCACGCGGCGGGCGTGGTCATCGCACCGGGCCCGATCGACGACTACGTGCCGGTCAGCGTCCAAACCGGAAAGAACGGGAACGGCGACGACGCGATGGTCGTCACGCAATACGACATGAACGCGCTCGAAGACGCGGGCATGTTGAAGATGGACTTCCTCGGCCTGAAGACTCTGACCGTCATCCACGACGCGGTCGCCATGGTCCGGGAACGGTACGGCTCGTTGTCGAACCCGGACACCGAAGAGGCGTACGCCTCCATCGACGACGTTCCCCTCGACGACCCGGCCGTCTTCAAGATGATGGCCCGGGGTGGGACTGCGGGCATCTTCCAATTCGAGTCGAACCTCGCGAACGACAAGCTCAGGGCCATGCGGTGCGACCGCTTCATGGACCTCGTCGCGACGAACGCGTTGATCCGACCGGGGCCGCTCGATTCGGGCATGACGGACGTCTACATCGAGCGAAAAGTGGGTCGGCAGGCGGTCTCGTACCCGCACCCGGACCTCGAGGGCGTGCTGGCGCCGACGTACGGCGTGATCGTGTATCAGGAGCAGGTCATGCGCATCGCGTCGGAGCTCGCCGGGTTCACGCTCGGGGAAGCCGACGTGCTCCGTAAGGCGGTCGGGAAGAAGGACGCGAAGCTCATACGCAAGGAGCTAGGCAGGTTCGTGAGTCGCGCGCTGGATCGTGGCGTCGACCAGAAAGTCGCTGAGGACCTCGCCGAGCAGATCGAGACGTTCGGCCGCTACGGCTTCAATTTGAGCCACTCGGCCGCGTACTCCCTGATCTCGTACCACACGGCGTGGCTCAAGGTGCATTACCCTGCCGAGTTCATGGCGGCGCTGCTCTCGTCGGTGCTCGACAACACCGACAGCGTGGTCAAATACATCGGTGCGTGCCGGGACCTGCCCCGCTATGTGCCGAAGCTCGACGACAGCCTCGAGGTCCTACCGCCGGACGTGAACGAGTCGGGATGGAAGTTCACCGTGACCGCGAAGGGCAAGATCCGGTTCGGGCTCGGGGCGGTGAAGGGCGTCGGGCACGGTGCGGTACAGTCGGTTCTCGCGGCCCGGGAGAGCGGGCGCTTCACCTCGCTGTTCGACTTCCTGGAGAGAATCGACATCCGGGCGCTGAACAAGCGCGCCTGTGAGGCGTTGATCGCGGCCGGGGCGCTCGACGCCTTCGGACATCGCTCGCAGCTCCTCGCCGGCCTCGACACGGCCTACGGCGAGGTCCAGGCGCGGCAGGCCGAGATCGAGTCCGGGCAGGCTTCGCTCTTCGGCGACGCTTCGTTGCTCCCCCGGACCGCCCCCTCTCTGCCGAACGTCCGGGAATGGTCGGAGCCGGATCGACTCGCCCGCGAGAAAGCCGCGCTCGGCTTCTTCATTTCCGGCCACCCGCTGGATCGTTACAGGGAGGTCGTACGGGCCTTCGAACCCGTCTCGTCGCTGACTCTGGCCGACCGGCCGGGCCAATCGGTCGACCTCCCCTGCGTCGTCACCTCCGTAGCCCGGCAGATCTCCCGGCGCGACAACTCCGAGTGGGGAAAGATCACCGTCGAAGACTTCAACGGTACCGCGACCGTGCTGGCGTTTCGTGAGACATGGCAGACGTACAAGGAGGTCCTGCAGCAGGACGCGGTGGTACTCGTCACCGGGAAGGTCAGCGGCCGGGAGCGGGACGAGGAGGACCCTCCGTTGTTCCTCGACGCGGCACGTCTTCTCGAGGAGGTGACGGGGAGCGGTGAGTTGGCAATCCAGATCGAGCTGGAGCTCGACTCGAACGTACCGGTCACGGCCTTCGAGCAGGCCAAGAAGGTGCTCGCAGGGCACCCGGGCGCCTCACCCGTATGGGTCCAGGTGGGTCAGGACAACGGCGAGCCGGCCCCCAAGCTGCAGTCTCGCTCGCTCAAGGCGACCCCTGACGCCGAGACGATGGACGAGCTGCAGAAGCTCTTCGGTCGAGGCAACGTACGCATCGTTCGAGCCGTGATCCCGGAGGTGGATACCAGCGCGGCCGATCGACGCGCGTTCTGGCGCGACAAGGCGGGCCAGGCCTAGGGGCCGGACGGGGGTTCTGTTACCCCTCCCTCAGTACGGTCGCGGGATCGACACGCGTGGCCCTGCTGGCCGGCACGTACACCGCCGCAAGCGCGGCAGCCACGAGAATGACCGGGGCCGCGACGAAGGTCACCGGGTCGATTGGAGAGACCTGATAGAGGAAGCCGCTCAGGACGCGGCCCGACAAGGTCGCCACGATCAAACCGATGACTCCACCGGGGACCGCGAGCCAGAGCCCCTCTCGAAGGAACCGGCCCCGGATCTCCGATGGGTGCGCACCGAGCGTCATCCGCACGCCGATTTCTCGGACGCGCTCACGCGCCGAGAAGGAGGCCACGCCGTACACGCCCACGCATCCGAGCAGCAGCGTGCTTCCGGCGAACAGGAGAAGCAGCATCGTCAGGAGACGTGGCAGGGCCAGCGAGTCTCGGAGCAGCTCCGGGTACGTGGCCAGCTCACTCACGGCCATGCGATCGTCGAACGCGCGGGCTCGAGACTGAATGGCGGCGAGCCCCGCCTCCGCTACGGGGGCCGAGGCAACCACGAGCGCGTGATCGACCATACCTCCCGCGAGCTGCGACAGTGGCATCCACACGGTGGGTGAGGGGTCGGAGGAGAGCTCCTCGTCTCGCGTCGACGCCACGACGCCCACGATCTGAATGTCGCCGGCGCCCCGCCACGGATAGCGAACCGTCCGTCCGACCGGATCCACTCCGTCGAAGAAGGCGCGAGCGAAGGCCTCGTCGACCACCGCCACCGGCGGTGTGTCGACGCGGTCGGAGTCGTCGAACGTGCGACCCGCGAGGACTGCGATCCCAGCCACTTCGAAAAACGACCCGGTGACCCGCCGCTGGTAGACGACCGGCAGATTGTTGGGATCCTGGGTCACGCCCGGGATCGCGACGGCCATGTTCTCCCACTCCGGTCCGAACGGAAAGGAGCTGGCCAGAGCCACACCGTCGAGCGCCGGATCGGCGAGGAGGGCTTCCTGGATCTCCGAGAAATACCTGGCCCTCGCTTCACGGTCGTGATCGAGCCCGGGCGGCAGGTCTAGTCGAGCCGTGACCCGTCCGTTCGATACGAATCCCGGGTCGACGCGGTTCAATTCGTAGAGGCTACGCGCAAGCAGCCCCGCACCGGTGACCAACACCACCGCCGCCGCCATTTGTGCGGCTACGAGGACGCTGGTCGTGCGTCGGCGTGAACGCGACGTGCTGTGGCCGCGACCGGACTCCCTGAGAAAGTCACCGGGTGACGAGCGGCCGACGCGCATCGCAGGGACCATCGCCGCGGCCACCGCCACGAGGAGCGCCACGACGGTGGTCGAGCCGATCACGCGCATGTCGAGGCCCACTTGGTCCAGGCCTGGCACCTCCGCGGGAAGGAGGGGGCGCAGGACCTCGAGGCCGAAGGAGGCGAAGACGAGCCCGACAGCGGTACCCGCAGCGGTCAGGATGACCACCTCCACGAGTTGGTTGGCGGCCAGTCGGGTGCGTCCCGCACCGAGAGCGGTTTGCACCGCGAGGTCGCGTTGCCGAGCCAACCCTCGGGACAGAAGCAGATTGGCGACATTGGCACACACCACCAAGAGAACCACGGCGAGCGCCCCCAATAGCAACAGGACCGGCGTTCGCGCCCAGCGGCTCCTCGACTCCTGCAGCGCCGACACGCGTGCCTCGTCCCAGAAGTCCGGCGCCGGCGTCCATAAAGGGTTGGCCACCCGGACCGCCGCCTGAGCCCGCAACACGTCCTGCCGAACCGTCTCGGGCGTCGCACCCGCCTCCAAGCGTGCAACCAAAGCCACGATCCCCATGCCCCAGTGATATCCCACGTTCGCGGGTGAGGAGTCCATCGTCAGCGGTATCCACAAGTCGTTCCGGCTCGACGGGAACGCGAAGTCTTCCGGCAGCACGCCGACGATCCGACGGTTGGTGCCCTCCAGCGTGAGCGATGAACCGATGATGGATGGATCGGCTCCGAAGTTCGACGTGAAGAAGTCCGAGCTGAGGACGACCACGTCTCCGAGCCCCGGCTCCGACTCCTCGACCTGGAACAGGCGACCGACGCGCGGGGCCGCGCCGAGCGCCGTGAAGTACTCGGGGGTAACCTGAGCCACGGAGACTCTCTGAGCCGGACCGTCGATCGGCTCGTACGTCATGCCGAGGGCGTCGATGGCGCCCCCGATGGTCTCGACGCCACGCAGCTCGTCCTGCAGGATCTCCAGCGAACCGGGCGCGGTGGTCCACCCGTCCAGAACCGATACCAACCGATCCGGCTCCGGGAACGGTAGCGGCCGGAAGACCGCCCGATCCGCGATCGCGAAGATGAGCGCGTTCGCGCCGATGCCCAAAGCGAGGGTGAAGACGGCGAGGGCGGTGAACCCGGGTGCCCGCCTGAGTCCCTTCACGATCGTGCCTACCTGCCTCAAGCCCTCCATCGCCCCGCCTCCGTAGTCTCGTTTCACTCCGCTCGCGCCAAGGCCCGGGGTATGCACCACGAAGGCCATGACTTCTTCCCGATACCAGCGCCTCGCCGCGGGCTCCCCCTCCCGGGTCACGCGTCGAGCGAACATCTCGTCCAGCTCCGCGAGCAGGGTCGCCCGATCGCGCCGCGGAATCGCACGAGACAGAATCCAGCGCCACGTGGGCGGTGGGTGGTGCCGTGGCGTCATCAGCCTTTGGCCAGCACGGTGTCGAGTCCTTCCCAGAGCGAGGTGTAGGCGGCCCGCGCTTGCCTGAGCTGCTGAAGGCCCAAGTCCGTGACCTCGAAGTAGCGCCGATCCCGCCCGCCCTCCGCGCCGGGGTCTTGGAGCACCGACTCGACGAGGCCCTTCTCCTCCAAGCGCCGAAGCACGATGTAGACCGCGGCGGTCGTGGTGCGCCGCCCCGTGCGTCGCTCCAACTCCTCCGCGATGGGAGCGGTGTAGACGTCGTCTTTCAAGCGGAGCAGCGCCAGCATCGTCTGGTGCTCGAGCTCGCCCAATCCCTGTCTGGCCATGATTCCCTCGTGCGGCGCGGTGCGTCCACCGCCAGTACTAACAAAGTTAGAAGTAGGTTCTAACAAAGTTAGGAACGAGGCGCTCGTCAAGAGAATCGAATTGCCTGCGTCGCCGCCCGGACCCTTCTTCAAGAGGACGGCGTCGATCCTCGAGGCAGGACTCGATCATTGCGAAGAACAGTGGGGCGTGTGGCTGATCGAGCGGCGCTTCGACCATGAGCGCGCCCGACTTCTCGGCGACGATCGAGCCGAAGTGGCGGAGCGCACCCGGTGGCATCCACGTGCTGCGGGCGCGACAGCGAATCGAAGCTCCGCGCACAGAGGTGTTCCCGTTCTTCGCCTCCGCAGAGAACCTCGGGCGGATCACGCCGCCTGAGCTCCACTTCGAGATCGTGACACCGCCCCCGATCGTCATGAGGGCCCGAACACTCATCGACTACCGTCTCCGGCTGTTCGGCATCGGCTTCGGTTGGCGTACCGAGATCATCGCGTGGGATCCTCCCGGCTCCTTTGTCGACGAGCAGGTGGGTGGCCCCTACCACACCTGGATCCACCGGCATGACTTCGAGGAGGACGGCGGCGCCACACTCATGACGGACGTGGTCCGGTATCGGCTCCCCGTGTGGCCACTCGGTGAGGTCGCGCTCCCCGTCGTTTGGAGGCAGCTCCACAGGATCTTCCGCTACCGAGCGCGGGTCATCGCAGAGATCTTCGCCTGAGTCCCAGCCTCTCTTCCATTCCCGGCGGCGTCCATAGAAACTAAAAGGCTTGGCCCTACCTCCGGTGGCCGACACGCCAGCCGACATCGAAACCACGACCCGACCCCGTCCATGACGACCGATCAGATCCTCCGCGCGCTCGACCTCGAAGACGAGAACCCCGGCGGCTTCGCCGGCACGTGGGTCGGCTCCGGTCCCACCATCGACGTGCACACGCCCATCGACGGCAGCCGGCTGGCCAGCGTTCGAGAGGTCACGCTGGAGGAGTACGACGATATCGTCGATCGCGCCCGGAGCGCATTCGACGAGTGGCGGAAGGTCCCGGCCCCGAAGCGCGGAGAGGTCGTGCGGCAACTCGGCAATCGCCTCCGGGAAAAGAAGGCGGAGCTCGGCGCGCTCGTGACGCTCGAGATGGGCAAGATCCGAGCGGAGGGCGAAGGCGAAGTCCAGGAGATGATCGACATCTGCGACTTCGCCACCGGCCTGTCTCGTCAGCTCTACGGGCTCACGCTCGCGAGCGAGCGCCCCGACCATCACATGCGGGAGCAGTGGCATCCGCTCGGCGTCGTCGGCGTCATCAGCGCGTTCAACTTCCCGGTGGCCGTGTGGAGCTGGAACGCCGCGCTCGCCGCGGTCTGCGGAGACGCGACGCTCTGGAAGCCTTCGGAACGGACCCCCCTCACCGCCGTCGCCGTCACGAAGATCGCCGAGGCGGTCTGCCAGGAGAACGACGTCGACCCGGCGATCTTCTCCCTCGCGGTGGGCCAGGGAGCGACGGTCGGTGACCGACTCCTCCACGACGACCGGATTCCGCTCGTCTCGGCCACCGGCTCGTGCCGGATGGGCCGCCGCGTCGGCGAAGTGGTGGGGAAGCGATTGGGCCGCTCGATCCTCGAGCTAGGAGGCAACAACGCGATCATCGTGACCCCCAACGCGAGCCTCGACCTCGCGCTTCCGGCGATCGTCTTCGGCTCCGTCGGGACCGCGGGGCAGCGGTGCACGAGCACCCGGCGGATCATCGCGCACCGCTCGATCCGCGACGAGCTCGTTCGCCGCCTCGTGAAGGCTTACGAGGGCGTCCGCATCGGCAATCCGCTCGACGATGACACCCTCATGGGTCCCGTCCTCAACAAGGACGCGGTCGACGCCCTGGTCCGTGCCAAGAGGAAAGTCGTCGAGGCCGGCGGGTCCATCCTCTACGGAGGGGAGATCCTGAGTGGCGACGACCATCCGGGTGGCCTGTACGTGACCCCGTGCATCGCTTCGGCGGAGAACCACTTCGAGATCGTCCAGGACGAGACGTTCGCGCCGATCTTGTACATCCTGGAATACGGGAGCGCTGACGCGTCCCCCTCGGAGGCGATCGCCGAAATGGACGAGGCGCTCGCGATCCACAACGACGTGCCGCAGGGCCTCTCGTCCGCGATCTTCACCGACAACTTCCGGGAGGCCGAGTACTTCCTCTCGCACCGAGGGAGCGACTGCGGGATCGCGAACGTGAACATCGGCACGTCCGGTGCCGAAATCGGTGGGGCGTTCGGCGGGGAAAAGGAAACCGGGGGTGGTCGTGAGTCCGGGTCGGACGCTTGGAAAGCGTACATGCGCCGCCAAACCAACACCGTAAACTGGAGCACCGAGCTGCCGTTGGCTCAGGGCATTTCATTCGGCTGAGACGGTGAGTCAAACCACCTCGGACGGTCCCGCGAGCGAAGCGGGAATGCGCGTCGCTGTCGTGACCGAGGTCTTTTTCGGAGTCGACGGCGCCGAGCGATTGGACCGATGCCTCGGGGACGCGAGGAACGACGGCGCCGAGCTGGTGGTCTTGCCCGAGCTTCCTCTGAACGGGTGGGCGCCACACTCGAAGACTCCTCGCGACGAGGACGCCGAGCCACCCGACGGCCCGCGTCAACGAGTCATGGCGGACGCGGCGCGGCGCGCCGGTGTCGCGCTGGTCGGGGGTGCGATCGTCCGAGATCCGCGGACGGGTGCTCGACACAACACCGCCCTCGTGTACCACCCGGACGGTGCGTGCGTCGCCCGATACCGGAAGGTCCATCTTCCGGAAGAAGAGGGCTATTGGGAGACCAGCCACTACGAGCGCGGTGACGAAGCGCCCCCGGTCGTGGACGGACTCCCTCTCCGGGTGGGGCTCCAAATCTGCTCGGACGTAAACCGGCCGCATGGCTTCCAGTTGCTCGCCGCCCGCCATGCAGAGGTCGTGTGCGCGCCCCGGGCGACCCCACCCGAGACCTACGACCGCTGGCGGTTGGTCCTGCGCGCCAACGCGATCACCAGTGGCTGCTGGGTCGTGTCCGCGAACCGCCCGCGCCCCGAGCACGGAGCCTCCATCGGGGGGCCGTCGGTCGTGATCTCGCCGTCCGGCGACGTGATCGCCGAGACGACCGATCCCCTCCATACGGTCACGCTCGACCGCTCTTCCGTGATCTCGGCACGCGCGGAATACCCGGGTTACCTCGGCCGATTCCCCGACCTCTACGCCCGGTCGTGGTCGGCGGTGGCCGACGACGCCCAGGAACGCGTCTAAGACTCGGTCTCGACGTCCTCGCGGGACGGTGCCACGCGATCGGCGCGGAACGAAGAGACCCGGTACACGGTGTCGTCTCCAGACGAGCGGGCCCAGCGGTCGCCGGAGCCCGCGCCGATCGTGATCTCGGCCAACTGCTGTCCCCCCGCCCCGAACGCCCGCGTCGTCGAGGAGCGCTCCAAACCCGAGATCGAGTCACTGGGCTCGGTGAAGCCGGACGCCACCAGCCGCGACAGTTCGGAGAGAATGCCCCGGACGGCGTTCGTTTGGACGGAATCCCCGTTCTCGAAGGTCCACGTGCTGTCGGATCGCACGAGCGCGTACGCGTCGCCCTCCTTTTCGATCTCCACGCGCACGACCAAGGCGGTGTCGATGGCCACCATGGTTCGGTTGCGCCACTGGTCGAGCGGCCGCCGGACCTCGGCGCGCAGGTCTCCGTCGAGCAGGTAGACTTCGTCGGCACCCGGCAGACGTACGTAGGCCGTGCCGAACCGCCGCCCGGCATCGCCGACGAGCACGGTTCGACTGCCGGCGCCGGTGACGAGCTCGACGGCCACGGCACTGTCCGTCGAGACGCCCATGCGGGCGTGGTTCTGGGGGTTGGTCGCGGCGAGGTCTCCGACCACGAGCCGCGGCAGCGCGTCGAGCAGGCGTTGGACCGAGGCCGAGTCCGCCACGTACCCGTTGGCGGTCCACGCTTCACCGGTGCGCTCCAACACGACCGCGCTGTCCCCTCGCACCATCCGGACGGCCTCGAGGGTCGTGGCGTCGATCCCATCGAAAAAGTCGACCATCTCGCCGGAGGCGGAGATCGAGCCCGACCCACCCGAGAAGAGCATCGACACCAGCCAAACGCCGACCAGTACGACGAGCGCGCCCACGAGGCGCTTCAGCGTTCGTTCGCTCACGCGACCACCTCCTTCCAGCGCGCCTCGGCTCGGCGGCGCCGTCCCGACACACGGCCGATGCCGAACAGCACGAACAGGAGCGGGACGCCGATCATGTTCCCCCACTTCAGCACGTTGCGGGTCGCATCGGAAGTGAAGACGAGGTTCGGCGGGGTACGGTTCTTGGATCGGATGTTGATGAGCGCTTCGTCCTGGGCGAGCCAGTCGACGGCGTTGGCCAAGAAGAGCAAGTTGCCCTGGTTCGCTTGTATGTACTGAGCCTCCGCGAAGGAAGCGTCGCCGACCACGACCATGCGGCCGCTGCCTGACGATTCGTCGGGCAGATACGCGGCGGCGACCACGCGAGGGCCGAGCTCTTCGGGCTCGAAGATCCAGTCCCGGTCGGGGAGGATCGGCGCCGTGATCGGGTTGATGGCTCCGTCTCGACTCGTCTGCCAAAGAGGAACGACCCCGAGCGCGTCGGCGTCGATCTCGATCGCGGCGCCCCACCCGAGGGTCAACGCGTTCAGTCCGTTGCTGATCGGATGATCACCCGCCGGCACGACGATCGGCCAGAGCGGATACGATGCGATGACGTTGAAGAGTCCCTGCCTGCCGAGTGACACCCGCTCGCTGGATGCCAGGTCGACGACCAACCCATCGCTGAGCCTCATGCCGCGTTCCTCGATCAGCGACTCCAAGCCTGTCGTCGCCGGGATCGGCATCGGCGACTGAGGGTTCAGGATGACCGGCTCCATGAGCAACAGCGCCGCGCCACCTCCGTCGACGAACGCTCGAACCCGGTCCAACGCCAGACTGTCCATCGGCTGGGTCGCGCCCGCGATCACGAGTACCTCCGTCGAATCCCGAGAAATCGAAGCGGCGGAGTCACCCGCGATCTCGATCGCTCGAATCCGGTATCGGTCCGCGAGGCTCTCCGTGAGCCCGGGAATCTGGGGGGCCGTGCGCGCGCCGAAGCCTTGCACGAAGGAGACCCCCGGACGCTCCTCGGTCGTCATCCGCGCGATCTGGGAGACGAGTCGAAACTCGAGATCGTCGGTGCGCTCGATGACCGACCACACCTCGCTCTCGTCCGCGTAGACCAGAGCGAGTCCGTAGTAGCCCTGGCGCACCTCGAAATTGTCGTCTCGGAGCACGCTGAACTCGACCGGATATACGCCCAGCTCCGCCGCCTCCACGGCCGCCTCCTCGTCCTCGTCGGGGTCAACGTCGGTGACGAGCAGATTGCCGCCCGCAGAACGGCGCATGTCCGCGAGCAGGTCTCGCACGTCGCGAAGCTGCAGTTGGACTTCCGACGGCAACTCCCGCGAGGCGAAGAGCTTCACCTGCACCAGATCGTCGAGGTCGCCCAGCACCGCGCGCGTGCCCGGAGAAAGGGTGTAGAGGTCATTCGCGGTAAGGTCGATCCGGCCCCGGATGCCGCTCCCCAAGAGGTTCGCCACCACGACGAGCGAGACGACCACGAGGGCGCCGACCCGGAGCCGCCCGAACTCCGCACGCTGACGGCTCAGGCGCTCGCTGCTCACAGCGCTCACCGCGAGCATGAGGAAGAGACCCCCGGTCGACACGAAGTAAAGCACGTCGCGCAGGTCGACCACACCGCGTGCCACGTTCGCGAAGTGACTCACGACCGAGAGCCGCGCCAATGCGCCCGAGACCGCTGGAGGCAGTCCGATCTGGGCGATGGGCATCCCGATCAGGAAGAGCGTGAAGCTCAAGGCCGCCGCGACGATGAACGCCGTGATCTGATTCCGGGTGATGCTCGATGCCCAAAGGCCCAGCGCCGTGAGTTGACCGGCGAGGAGGACGCCCCCGAGGTACTGAGCGAGCACGATACCCGCATCGGCCTCGGAGACCAGGAGCACACCGAGCGCCGTCGGAAGCGTGCCCGCCAGCGCGAGGACCACGAAGAGCCAAACTCCGAGGAACTTCCCCACCACCAGCTCCGTCTCGGTCATCGGATGGGCGAGGAGCCACTCGAGCGTCTTTCCTCGACGCTCCTCCGCCAGCGTTCGCATGGTCGCGGCCGGGATGAAGATCGCGAACAAGATCGGGAGGAGGTCGAACACGGGCCGGAGCGAAGCCACGCTGGTCGCATACATCGCGCGGAACGCGAGGAAGAGCGTAATCGTGAGGAACGCCACGATGAGGACGTACGCGGTCGGCTGGTCGAAGTAGCCCCTCACTTCCCGCCGAGCGACGGTGAAGATGCGGCTCATCGCTCCTCCCCCTCGTCGGCGGTGAGGTCCCGGAACAGCTGCTCGAGGCTGGCCTTCTCCCGGTGCAGCTCCCAAAGGGTCCATCCGCGATCCCGCGCGAGCGCGAAGATCTCGGGGCGCAGCTCGCGGGACTCGCGGGAGTGAAGCTCTACGCGGGTCCTGCCCTCCACGGCGCGGACGTCGTGCCCGGACACTCCAGGCAGATTCGCCACCGCCTCGGCGACGCCCGAGCCCTCGGCCTCGACCACGTAGCGCACACCCGCCCCTCGATTCGCGATCAGCTCGTCGACGGCCCCATCCGCTGCGAGTCGGCCATGGCGCAAGATGACGAGTCGCGAACAGGTGCTTTCGACCTCCTGCATGACGTGCGTGCTGAGCAGCACGGTACGCTCTCGGCCGAGGGCTCCGATGAGGCGACGGATCTCGACCCTCTGATTCGGGTCCAGCCCCTCGGTGGGCTCGTCCAGGATCAGGATCTCGGGTTGGTGCAGGATCGCCGCGGCGAGACCGATCCGCTGCCGATAGCCCTTGGAGCACTCCCCGATCGGACGATAGAAGACCGAGGCGATATCCGTCTCGTCGATCGCATTGGCGACCCCGGAGCGGGTCACCTCCGGGGACAGACCACGCAGCTCGGCGACGTACTCGAGGTAGTCCGCGACGAGCATGTCGTCGTAGAGCGGATTGGCCTCCGGCAGGTACCCCACACGCCGCTTGGCTTCGATCAGGTTCTCGCTGATCGCCGCGCCGTCGAAGCGGACCGAACCGGAGTCGGGCTGCAGCGTCCCGGTGATCATCTTCATGGTCGTCGATTTCCCCGCGCCGTTGGGGCCGAGGAAGCCCACGACTTCCCCGCGGGACACCTCGAAGCTGAGGTCGTCCACGGCGAGCACGTCACCGTAGCGTTTCGTGACACCTTCAACGGCGATCATTCGACACTCCGTGGGTCAACAAAAAGAACCAAGTCGGGCCGATGCTCGACTTGGCTCTGGCGCGAGGGGCGGCCCGAGGGCGGCCGGTCGAGCGAGGCGATTCCGTGTTTTTTCGCGCCAGATTCTAAACGGCGCTACGGACTTCGTCAACGCGTCTCCGTCCCGTCATTCAGCGCCATCGAACATCTCCTTGAAGCGCATGGCCATCCTGGGGCCGGCGCCCTCGTCCTCGTGCTTGAAGAAGACGAACGCGTGCTTCCACGACGTCGAGCGAACGTGATCGACCCAGCGGAGCAGCGCCTCGTCGGAGTAATCCGGACGCCGGAGGCGGAGGTAGCCCCATGGACCCGTTTCGACGATGGGCTCGTCACCCTCGGACTCCTCGGTGTCGGCGCAGACCAGGGCGATCCCCCGCTCCTGAAGCGCCGCGTGCACGTCGTCGTCCCCCCACGACTCGTGACGAAACTCGAACGCGGCGGGTAGGCCCTTGGGGAGCAGACCGAGAAAGGACCGGAGCCGCTCGACATCGCTCTTGAAGTTCGGGGGCAATTGAAAGAGGACGACACCCAGCCGGTCCCCGAGCGTCTGGACCGTCGACAGGAGGTACTCGGTCGGCTCCTGACTCGTCTCCTTGAGTCGAGCGAAGTGCGTGATCTTCCGCGACGCCTTGATCGAGAAACGGAAGGACGGAGGGACCTGCGCGCACCAGCTTTCGAGCACCGACGCCGTCGGGAGGCGATAGAAGGTGTTGTTGATCTCGACCGCTCCGAGCCGCTCGCCATAGTAGGCGAGCATCTCCTTGGGTGGGAGGTCCTCGGGGTAGAAGCTCCCCTTCCACTCCTTGTAGCTGTATCCGCTGGTTCCCGTGTGCAGCTGCACGGCTGACTCCTCGTCGTCGACTCGGTCGGCGGCTTCCAGGCCCGGCGCCCCCCTCCAGGCTCGGCGCCCCCCTTCAGGCTCGGCGCCCCCTTCAGCCTCGGCGCCCCTGAAGTCGCTTCAATGAAGGGTCCGCGGCCGACCGGCGCCACCCCACTTGCGCCCGGGGGGGCCCCGCCCGTACCCGTTCGAACTCTGCGCCCCGACCGGAGTTCGTCCCATGAACCGCTGCATTCGCTCCGCACTCACCCTCGCCCTGCCCGGACTCGTCGCTGCCGCGATCGTTTCGGCCGATGCCGTCACGGCTCAGGAGCGGACACTGGGCACCATCCACTTCGCGAACTCCGGACAGCCTGCGGCGCAGAAGCCCTTCCTCGAAGGCGTCCTCCTGCTCCACTCCTTCGAGTTCGAGGACGCGGCCGCGGCGTTCCGACGTGCGCAGCAGGTCGATCCCGATTTCGCCTTGGCGTACTGGGGCGAGGCAATGACGTACAATCACCCGCTGTGGCGGGAACAAGACCGCGACGCGGCCCTCGCTGCGTTGGCCCGATATGCTCCAACGGCCGAGGCGAGGCGCGCCAAGGCTCCGACCGCTCGAGAGGCGGCGTACCTCGGGGCGCTCGACGTGCTGTACGGTGAGGGCTCGAAGACCGACCGCGATCACGCGTACATGGCCGAGATGTACCGGTTGGTGAACCAACACCCCAACGACATGGAAGCGCGCGCCTTCTACGCGCTGTCGATTCTCGGGAGCACCGACGGCGAGCGCGACTTCGCGACCTACATGCGCGCGGCGGCGGCGGCGCAGCCGGTCTTCGACGCGAATCCGAAGCATCCGGGAGCCGTGCACTACCTGATCCATTCGTTCGACGACCCGATTCACGCGCCGCTCGGGCTCGAGGCCGCGCGCGCCTACTCGACGATCGCCCCCGACGCGGGTCATGCGCAGCACATGACGTCGCACATCTTCGTGGCGATGGGGATGTGGGACGACGTGGTCGCGGCGAACATCCGCGCTCGAGACGTTCAGAACGCGCGCAACGCCGAGTTGGGCCGGCCGCCGAACGTGTGTGGTCACTACACGTCGTGGCTCCACTACGGCTGGCTCATGCGCGGCGATCTCGCGGACGCCGAGCGCGGCATGGAGGAGTGCGCGACGCACGTCCGGAGCGGTTCGGCAAACCCGGGCGAGGTCGGCTACTACGTGAACATGCGCGCGCGCCACGTGCTCGACACCGAAGACTGGGCGGCCGCGGACCGGTGGAGGGCCGAGGTCGATCTGCCCGGGTATGATTTCGTGACCGCGTACGCGGCCCTGAAGCGGGGCGACTCCTCCGCGGCGACCGCGCTGCTCGAGCGGACCTCGGGCATGAGCGACCTTCCGCCTCGGTCGACCATCATGACGCTGGAGCTCCAGGCCTTGATCGCGCTCGAGGCCGGCGACGGAGAGAAGGCCCTCGACTTGCTGCACGAGGCCACGGAAATCGAAGAGGGGCTACCCTTCGAGTTCGGTCCGCCGGCCAGTCTGAAGCCTCCGCACGAGCTCCTGGGAGAGGTCGCCCTCGAGCTGGGGCGCAACGGCATGGCGCTCGGCGCCTTCCGCGAATCGCTGGATTTCACGCCGGAACGCGCCCCCTCGCTCGAAGGCCTCGCCGAGGCCGCGAGCGCGCTCGGTCAGACGGCGACCGCCGCCGACGCACGGGCCCGCCTACGACAAATCAGGCACGAGCCGAACTGAGGACCAGCGAAACTTTCCTTCGGGCCTTCGCGTCCGGTTCACCACGCGCGTACACGGGAGCGACTCCCGGAATAGGAAGGGCAGCCATGGGTCCGGAAGTCTGGGTCACGATCGCGGCCGTGTTCGTGGCGGGCGGCGCCATCGGGTCGGCGGGCACCCTGCTGGCGCAGTGGCTCCTCTCGCGCGTCGACCCCGGGCCCCCGCCGGCTCGCGGCCTCGACGGCGCCGAGCGTACGGTGCTGCACGAGGAGCTCGCGGAGCTCCACCGGCATCTTCGGAACCTGGACGCCCGCCTCGACTTCACGGAGCGATTGCTGGACGGCGCCCTTCCGCTGGCGCCTCCTCCGACCCGGCTGCCTGCTCCGGATATCCCGAGCAGGCTTCAGACGTCCGAGACCGACCAGGGTGAGGTTCGCGAGACCTGACGAAGGGTCAGGACTTCTTCTTACCCTTCTTCGGCTTGCGACCCTGGTTCGGATGGTCCAGATGCTTCCAGGTCTCGCCGCGGCGTAGCATGTAGATGGTGCTCGGCGAAACGCCGAGCTTTCGCGCCCAGTCGGCACCGGATCGCTTCCAGCGGTCGGCCTTCTCGTCCCAATCATCGAGGACCCGCTTGGCCTGAGATACGCTCAGCTCAGAGTGCGGCGAGTTCTCTCCGCGCAGCCACACGTTGGAGCCGTACCAGCGATCGACTCGCTGGATCGGCCCGCCGATCTTCCGACCGGTGTGACCAAGGCAGTAGTGGCGGACCTGATCGACCGAAAAGCCCGGATGCATGCGCGCGATCTCCGCGTACAGGTATCCGTCTTCGGCCAGTCGCCGCCATTTAACGACGAGCTTGTCGTCGGGCTTCGGCATGTTCGGTTGCGTCTCGTCAGAGGGTGCAGAGGGTGATCGTGCGGCCGGTTCTATGCCCCGGAATCGATCGTGTTCCACTCTCGGTTTTCAACGTCGGACCCCGAGGCGTGTGTTACACGCGGTTGGCGACAATGGTGCCTTCGGGGCGATCCCCGAGTAGCGGTCAGGAGATCACTTTGGATTCATCGTCCTTCTTTTCCGGGCGAGCCCAGGGCTCCCACTCGAGCCCTCGCGCGTACTTCTGAATCCAACGGATCTCCTCGAGATCCCGGGTGCGTTGATGTCGTGGCTCACGGAAGCCGTGAGGCTCGCGAGGGAAACGAAGGTACCGGACCGTCTTGTCCTGATCTTTGAGCGCCTGAAAGAACATCATGCTCTGCGGCTCGGTGTCGGTCCGGTCGTTCATGCCGTGGAAGATGATGGTGGGGGTCTCGACATTGGCCACGTGGGTCAGCGCGGACTTGTTGCGCCACTCGTCCGGGTTGTCCCACGGTGTACCCCCGATGTACCAGAGCGAAACGTCGTGATTGAAGCCCGGCCCGTATTCCGAGGTCCAGTCCGCGACCATCGCACCCACGGAGGCCGCGTCGAATCGATCGGTCTGCGTGATCGTCCAACCGCCCAGGATCCCGCCGTAGCTCCAGCCGCGCAGCGCGAGTTGATCCGGATCGGCAATGCCCTGGTCGATGACCGCGTCCACACCGGTCATGAGGTCCCAGTAGTCGCCGCCGCCGATGTCCCGCATGTTGCCGCGGAGCAGCTCGTCCGTATATCCGGAGCTACCCCGGACGTTGGGCGACAGCTGCGCGTAACCCAGGCCCGCCCACACGTGGTTGCGACCGTTGAACGTGTTGGTGAACACACCCGCGGGTCCGCCGTGAATGTGCAGGAGGAGCGGGTGCCGGTCCGACGCACCCGCCGGCACCGTGAGGATCCCCTCGATCTCCGTCCCGTCACGGCTCTGCCACTGAATCACACGCGACTCGGCGAGCTGAATCGTCTCTTCGATCCACGGGTTCACGTTCGTGAGCTTGGTGCCCGGTCGGCCGTCCGTGGGCCCTGCCCACACGTCCGGCGGCGTGTCCCAATCTTGGGCGACGAACGCCATCCGCGTTCGATCCTTGGAGAAAGAGGATGGAGACAGCGCCCCTTCCACGTGAGTGATCTGCTCGACTCGGCCCGACGCGGCGTCGAGGCGATAGAGGTTGTTGTTGGTGCGCTGCAGGCCACTGAAGAGGATCGCGGACCCGTCGGGCGTCCAAACGAAGCCGCGAATACTCCCGTCGTACGCGCCGGAGACGAGGCGCTTGGCCCCGCTCTCGACGTCCATGACCCAGAGCTTGTCGAGCCGCAGCTCCCAGGCTCCGTCGCTCGGCGCCTCGTACGCGAACCGGCGTCCGTCCGGCGCCCACGTGAGCCGACCCTCCGGGGCCTCGTTCTCGGTCAGCGCTCGAATCTCACGACTTTCGACGTCGACCAGGTGGATCTCGGAGAGGTTGCCCTGGTTGCGACGGTTCTCGGTACGGGCGGCGAAGACGATCCGGCGGCCGTCCGGCGAGACCGAGAAGGAGCCGATCCGGTGGTCGCGTTCCGTGAGTCTGGACTCCTCCTTCGAGGCCACGTCGATGGTCCAGAGGTCGTTCCACTGGCCGGCCGTCTGTCCGTTCGGTCCCTCGTCCACGAAGATCGCGTCGTACCCGTCTTCGCGGGCTTTCTCTTCCTCGGAAGTCCGCGCGTGGGCCGCGACGAACACGATCGACGCGCCGTCTTCGGTCCACTCGTAGGCGCCGACCGCGGTCTCGTGCTCGCTGAGCTGCACGGCCTCACCTCCGTCCGTCCGCATGACGAAGAGCTGGTTCTTGTCGTCGACCGAACGAGTGAACGAGAGCCAACGCCCGTCCGGAGAGAACTGGAATCCGCTCCCACCCTCCTCTCCGATGTAGCGGTACGGCTCCTCGGTTCCGTCCGCGGGGACCCGCCACCACGTCGTTGTCCGTTCGTTCTCTTCCCAGTTGAGCTCCGATTTCGAGAAGAGCACCCACGAGCCGTCGGGCGACATGACCGCGCCGCCGACCTCGACCATGTCCAGGACGTCGTCGGTGGTCATGGGCCGCCGATCCTGAGCGGTCGCAGGGTTCGCGACGAGCGCGACGAACAAGAGAGCGAGAGCAGACGAGCGCATTCGACGGGTCCTCCGAACATCGGAAACGGTGACGCCTGGATCGTCTTGAAAGACCCGCCGGGACACAAGAGGGTTGAGCCCACTGGTTGCGGGGCGTACCCGTGAAGGCATGGATACCGCCCGGTACGTCTTCGCCGTGCTCCTCGTGATCTTCTTGCCACCAGCCGTGGCATGGTGGTTCATCGTGCATCCGTTCGTCGGTTTCTGGCGACGACGAGGATCGGTGGTGACGATGTCCATCCTGGCGACCCTGCTCACCGCGGGCATCCTCGCACTCTTTTCGATTCGCCGTGCGCTGGTCGGACCCGATCTCGGATACTACCCCGCCCTGCTGGTCCTGGCCGGGGTGCTGATGTCGGGCGCGCTGTGGATCGCCGTCCTTCGGAGGCGTCATCTGACCTTTCGGGTCCTGGCCGGAATCCCTGAGATCGAGGCAGAGAACGGACCCGAGGCCCTCCTCGACGAGGGCATCTATGCGCGCATACGCCACCCGAGGTACGTCGAGGTCGTGCTCGGCACCTGGGCGTACGCGCTGTTCTCGAATTACCTCGGGGCGTACGTCGTCGCGGCACTGACGGTGCCGCTCATCCATCTCGTCGTGCTGATCGAGGAGCGCGAACTGGTCGCACGATTCGGGGACCGCTACGAGTCGTACCGGTCACGTGTCCCCCGCTACTTACCCCGACGCGACTGACGCTCCACGGCGCTGGCGGCCCGGACGATGCGCAGCACCGCCTCCACGACGAGCTCCGGTTCGTCCTGATGAATCCAGTGCCCGCTGCGGGTCGCGGGGATGTGCCGCCCCTGGCGGAGTCCCCTCAGGATCGAAGCATGGACCCTACGAGCGGCCTCGTTGAGAAAACGGCCATCCCAACCGTCGCCGTCTTGGCGTCGACCCGCCGTGAGGACGGTGACCGGCACCTGCGGCAGCCGCCCCCTTCGGGCTCGCTCCGCGACGAGGACCTCCGTGACGCCATCGGCATTCGGAGCGGTACGACGCTCCCGCCAACTCCGCCACTCTTCCGCCGGCATCCCGGTCCGGGACCGGCGGAGCATGTCTTCGTGTGCCGGCTCGACCAGCACCAGCCCGCCGACGTCTCCAGGTCGGTCCGACGTGAAGAGCCGGGCATAGAGTCCTCCCAGTCCATGCCCGACGAGCACGTACGGGCGTCGCGCGCCGAGCGACTCGTGGACGAGGCGCAATTCGTCGAGCAGCTCGTACCAGCCTCGGTCCGCCGGGGCCGAGTCACTCTGGCCGCTCCCGCGCCGGTCGTACGCGCACGCGCCCACGCGTCCGTTCAGCCGCTCGAGGACCGAGCGCCAACTGTCCGAGGACGCCCCTTCGTCGTGGAGGAGAACGACGCGCGTTTCTCCTTCGGTGCATACGGCCCGCACCGTCGCACCACCGACGACGACGAACCGTTCCTGCAGGTCGGATTCCTGGCCCCGAGGTAGAGCGCGCAGGTCCGATGGATCGCACATCGCGAACGCCGGCCCGACGACCGCGACCCAGACGACGACCGCAGACCGAGGAAAGGGGACGGATCGAATCCGACTCCTCATGACATCGCTTCGGGTGGAATCACGTCGAAATCCCTCACGTCTCCAATCGGTTGGTACCCCACTCGCTGATAGATCGCGTTGGACGTCGGGTTCCCCAGGTCGGTGTAGAGCACGCAGAACTCGAGGCCGGAATCGAGCATCCGCTGACTCAGCGCAGCCACGCACGCGCCCGCATATCCGCGGCGTCGGTGCTCCGGAGGAGTATACACGTAGCCGATGCGGGCACCGTGGGGAGTCTGTCCGCTCGCAGCAGCCATGCTCACCGGTCCAACGTCCGATTCCCAGAAGAACAGCGCGCCGCGAGCGACCCAACGCTCCACGGCGTCGCGACCGGTGGCGAACTGTACGCCCGCATCCCTGGCGAATCCCTTTCCCCACTCGACGGCGAGGTCCACGTCCGCCGCGCTCGCCCGCCGCAGCCGGCCGGGAACGTCAGTCGGTGGCACGACGCGGTCCAGGCGATAGATCCGCTGCGGCATCCCCCGCCGCCACCCGCCACCGCATCGCTCCGCCCATG
This sequence comes from Gemmatimonadota bacterium, assembly GCA_029863525.1. Lineage (GTDB taxonomy): Bacteria > Gemmatimonadota > Gemmatimonadetes > Longimicrobiales > Gaopeijiaceae > UBA2589. The sequence goes on along the minus strand of JAOTVL010000007.1, from coordinate 14,081 downwards.
CCCTCGCAACGGCCTCGGCCGCGGGCTCCGGCCCGAGGACGGTCGGAATGCGGTCGAATCGCTGCACCAGAGCCTCGACGACGATCGGCGCAGCCGCAGCGGGGAGGTCGGTGACGAGGACCTTGTGCGGCGGCGTGCGCAGGACGCAGCCGACGACCTCGGTATCCCGCTCGAGCACCGCGAACAGCGCCCCCGCTTCTACCTCTCCCGATCGGGCTCGCGCGTGCGCCAGACTGAAGATCAGGTTCTCGACGTCCTCCCGCTCCATGAGCCACGCACCCGCCCGTTCGAGGAACTCACCGGGAGAAGCGTACTCCGACAGGAGGTACAGGTCGGCTCACCCCGGGCGGGCGGCCCGGGCCTCGCTCATCACACGTCGCACGACCTCCAACGCCTCGTCGACCTCCGCGTCGGAAACATCCCTGTGGAGCACCGCACGCAAGCCGTGCCGTCCGTTCGGGAGCATATGCACACCCCGCTCGTGACAGCGGACCGCCACGTCGCCCGCGTCGACGTCGACCCGGAAGCGAACGATGTTCGACCGGACTCGGTCTACGTCGAGCTGGACGCCGTCGATCTCCGCCAGCACCGCGGCGAAGCGCTTCGCCGCCTCGACGTCGCGCCTCAACCCTTCGCGATGATGCTCGAGCGCGTAGAGCGCGGCAGCGGCAAGGATCCCGGCCTGTCGCCAACCGCCCCCGTACTGCTGCTTGAACCTCCGCGCTCGCTCCACGATCTCCGTGGAGCCCGCGAGTGCCGAGCCGACGGGTGCCCCCAAGCCCTTGCTGAAGCATACGTTCACCGAGTCGAACGGCTCCGAGAAGTCGCGCTCGCTCACCCCGGACGCGGCCGTCGCATGCCAGAGACGAGCGCCGTCGAGGTGCAGTCGGAGACCATGCTCGCGCCCTACGGCGCACACGGCCCTGAGTCGCTCGAGCGGCCACACGGTGCCCCCGCCCGCGTTGTGCGTGTTCTCGAGGCAGAGCAGACGAGGAGGCGAGCCAAGCGTGGTCGGATTGAAGGGGTGGGGTCGACCGAGTGCGCCCACGACCGCCTCCGGGCCGAACACGCCGTGCTCCGAATCGAGCGGACGCATCGTCACGCCGGACAGCGCCGCACCCGCACCACCTTCGTTGATCACGATGTGGGCGTGCCGCTCGATCAGCACGAGGTCACCCGGTTCGGTGTGTGTGCGCAGAGCGATCTGGTTCGACATGCTTCCCGTGGGCACGAACACCGCCGCTTCCTTGCCCAGAAGCTCCGCCGTTCGGCGCTCCAATTCGGCCACGGTAGGGTCGTCGCCGTACACGTCGTCGCCCACCCGGGCCGTCGCCATCGCCGCCCGCATCCCTTCGCTCGGGCGCGTCACTGTGTCGCTGCGAAGATCGATCATGTCACGGCCGTGAGGGTGACTCGGTCTCGGGATCGGCGGTTTGGAGGTCGTAGCTTCCGCGTCCTCCGGGTGACTGGCAAGGCCCTCCTTGACGCAGCGGCCGACGCTTCGCAGATCCGTACGGTACCCTACCCCCGGAGCAGCCATGCCGACGTTCACCGCCCGAGCCGCGATCGCGATGCTCACCCTGTCCGTGCTGTTCGCGTGTGGCGGGGCTTCGGACGCCGACGAGACCCCGACTGTGCAGCGCAGCCCACTCCTGCGTCCCGACAACTACTCCGAAACCGCACCGGACGAGTATCGGGTGACGCTGGAGACGAGCGCGGGCACGGTGGTCATCCAGGTCCACCGCGACTGGGCGCCCCTCGGGGCGGACCGCTTCTACAACCTCGCCAAGGGCGGGTTCTACGACGACAGCCGAATTTATCGGGTCGTGGACGGCTTCATGGCCCAATTCGGCCTGAACGCGGATCCGTACGTCAACCAAGTGTGGAAGAAGGAGTTCCTCGTCGACGACCCCGTGGTCGAAACCAATGCCCGGGGCCGCGTCGCTTTCGCGAAGGGAGGAAGGCACACGAGGACGACCGAGCTCTTCATCAGCTACAAGGACAACAGCGCCCTCGACGAAGAGGGGTTCGCCCCGCTCGGCGAGGTCGTCGAGGGGATGGACGTGGTCGACTCGTTCTACGCCGAGTACGGTGACGGACCGCCACGTGGCGACGGTCCCTATCAGGCGATGGCCCAGGCGCGCGGCAACGAGTACCTGGACGCGGACTACCCCGAGCTGACCAGGATTCTCAGCGTGACCGTCACGCCAGGTGGCTGATGGGCCCGACGGGGCGAGCGGCTTCAGCCACCTCCGTCCGTGGCCGTTGCCGCCATGCCCATCGGGCGGCTCATGAGCGCGTTGAAGAGGAACTTGTACGTGCCGTGGGTCTGAGCGCGATGCTGGGGGCGGAATCCGATCATCACCACCGAGCCCTGACCGACTTCGACCTCCACCATCGCGGCCATGTCCGCGATCGACTCCTCACCCAGGAGCCACCCACTCTGCAGGATGTCGCGGCTCGGGTAGGTCGCGACGCGATGCACGTTCGAGCTACGCGCCCCGGGAATCGTCTCGTAGACCTGTCCTCCCGCGAGGAACGTGGCCAGCGCGTGCTCGGGCATGCCGTACGCGAGCGGATGCGACGTGTCCACGCGGATTCGTAGGGTCGAGCCGGGCGACCAGAATTCGTTGCCCCACACGCCATCGACCGCGTCACGCACCGGCACGTCTAAATCCGCGAGAGCCAGCTCGCCGGCCTGCGACAACGTGACGAGCGTGCCTCCGCTCTCGACGAACGCATCCAGGGCCTCGAGTCCCTCCTGCCCGAACCCGCTCCGGTATCCGGGAGGGGTGCCACTCGGGTCCGACGGTCCCGCGACCATCATCTGCCGAGAGTCGTTGGGCAAGATGATCACGTCCCAACGGTCGGCCAGGTTCCCCCTGAGAATCTCCTCGTCCATGATGGTGGTGTAGGGGAAGAAGAAGTCCTCGAGGAGCCAGCGGGTCCAACCCTCGTCCATGTTGCCGCCGTAGTGACGCTGGAACATCCCGATCCGTTGTTGCGTCAGCGGGTAGCTCGCGCCGGCCGGGTCCTGGTCGAGCGACTCGAAGTCGACCCCCGTCACCTCGGCGACCTCCCGCACCACGGTGCCGTCGGCGTTGGCCGCGACGAGGAAGTCGCCGCGGCTGAATCCCGGGCCGTCCTCGGACGCCCGACTGACCTGCGCACCGGCCGCAAAGAGCCGATTCGCGGCCTCGAACGAGTCGTTCAACCGACCGTCCAGACGATAGCCGTGCTGGCCGAGCGCAACGGTTCCGCTCGGGTCGATCTCGGACAGGACGAGGGTCGTGGCGGTTTGTACGGGCGTCCCGGCCGGATCGACGCGGACCCCCATGAACTCGGCGAGGTTGTCGGTCGACATGTCGTAGGGACGAATCGGATCGCCGTCGCGATCGCGCGTGTAGCTGTTGTCCGGATAGTACGTCTGGCCGAGCAGCCAGCGGATCACGCCGCGCTTGGGCTGCGCCATCGACACTACGTAGCTGCCGCCTCTGTATGCGCGACCTTCGTGCGTGAAGTCACGGGTCGCGCGCTCGACGGTGATGCCCTGCAAAACGAGCTTGTTCACCATCTTCTGCATGGTGAGCGGGTCGTGCTGATCGGCCGGAATGACGTACGCCTTCACGTCGCCCTCTCGACCCCGCTCGGTCTGTCGCACGGCCTTGTTGTAGGCGTTACGCAGGACGGTCTCGCGGTTCTGCGAGGCCAGTTCCAGAGGCGAGAACGTAGCCACGATCTGACGCTCCACGATGTCGCGGACGCGCCACCAACCTCCTTCCCACGGGCTCGGGAAGGTCGTCTGCTCCTCGTACTCGGGGAGCTGCCGCGACCCCCCGAGCTGATCGGGGTGCACGTACAACGGCGTCGCGAGGCGAGCCGAGGCGGACTCGGTGAGCATGCCCGCGATGTTGTGAAACGGCGTGATCCAGTGGAACCCGAAGTGACCCCACCCGGAGTAGATCGCCGCACCGATGGCCCCTGGCAGATCGTTTTCGTCCATCTTGAGCGCCATGTGCGCGCCGTACCAATCCATCTCCCGCCACACCAATGGGTCGCCGTCCGGGCGGATCGGCTCGGCGTACGGAGGCAGGTAGATGCGCGCGGTGTACGCGCCCATCTGGTGGTGATCGATGAACGCCTGCGGCACGAAGTCGCGGAACATGATCTGGGCCACATACTGCGACTCGACCGTGTTCTGCATGAAGGCGTCGCGGTTGTTGTCGTGGCCGATGTAGTGGTGGTAGAGCTCCGGCGGCCCCGAACCCTCGTACTCGGTCCCGACCCACTGATCGTACCAGTCGGTGACGATGATATTTCCGTCGGGGTTCATGCCCGGAACGATGATCGAGACGGTCTCGTCGAGGATCTCCTGCATGACCGGGTCGTCACGCGTGGCGAAGAGGTACATGACCTCGGCAGCGGTCTGGCTGGCCGCGACCTCCGTCGAATGGAGCGCGTAGGCCTGGAGGAACACCGCCTTGCTCTCCTCGATCGCCTCGTCGACTTCGGACTGGGTGTGGCCTCGTGGGTCCGAGAGGACAGCGTTCATGCGTCGAATGTCATCGAGCCTGGCCAGGTTCTCGGGCGAAGACACGTAGATCACCAGAAACGGATTGCCCAGCGTCGTGGCTCCGACCTCCTCGACCATGATCCGGTCACTCGCCTCATCCAGCAGCTCGTAGTACTCGACCAGCCGGTCCCACCGCACCAATTGCCGATCGGCGCCCATGGGATGACCGAAGTAGGCCTCGGGCGAAGGAACGTCCTGGGCTCGAAGCCCGCTCGGGGCGCCGAGGAGGCCCGACGCGAGCAATAGGATCAGGGAAAGGCAACGTATACGCATGCGCTCGGAACTCATGAGGATCTCCAGCTTCGTCAGCGAATCGTGAGGAAAGCCTAGGAGACGTCCGGCAGCGCGACAAGGCGAGACGGTTCATTGCGTGCCACGCGGCGCGTGGAATCAGCGCGTCAGATCGATTCCTGGGCCGAAGACGAAGACCAGCACGAGTCCCGCCATCGAGCCCACAAAGAGGACGGGCCAGGAGCGACGGACCTCGAGGGGCGTCCCCGGCACCGGGATTTTCGCCACCGACGTGGCCGCGGCGACCATCGGCCAAGCCGTGCCCAGCGTGCTCCCGACCGCGATGGGAACCGCCGAGACGAGGGAGAGCGGACTGAAGAGGGAAGCCAAGACCGCCGCGGCGCCACCACATGCCCACGCGGTCCGCGTCAGAACCGCGGCACGGTGCACCCGAGTCACGGCGGCGCCATTGCCCACCAGGCGAGCGAGCGTCTGGCACGTGCCATTCCAAAGAGCCGCCGCCAAGAACAACCCCGTGACCACCGCGCTCGCCCTCAGCGGCCCCCGATTGGGAAACTCGGCGATCACCGTGCTCCAGTCCCCGAAGCCGAGGAGCGGCGACGCCACGAGGTAGACCGTGGGCATCCACGCGTTGACTACGAAGATCAGCCAGGGGACCACCGTGCTCGCAGAGGGGCTACCGATCCCACGGCGAAACAGCAGCCACCCGGCGAGCGAAACCACCGCGTTCGCGAGCGATCCGCTCACTCCGACCCAGAGCACGCCGCGCTCCCCGAGCCGGGACCAATCCCCCTGCGTGTCCGTGCTCGAGACGAGCGTGGGGACCCCACCGGCCGACCAACCGGCGAGCGCATGGGCACACTCGTGCACGATCAGCGCTGTCGCGACGGCAAGGACGCCAGCGGCCGCGACCGTGGCGAGATCGAGGTCTTGGGTCCCGCTCCGATCGCGCTCGGCCCCGGTCGCGGAATGGTCGGGCGTCAGTCCGCCTCCGCGCGGCCCCGCGCCCCCGTCCTGCCCCGCTCGTACGTCTCGATGAACTCGTCGATCGAATGCGTCGCGACGGCGTCGCCAATCAGATCCAAGGGAAGATCCTCGAGTCGGCGGAACCGGACGCAGGACTTCCCAACGTCCAGGCGCTTACCCGTCGCCCGGTATCGTGACTCGAACCCTTCACGCGCTTCGTCGTCCGCATAGATGCCCGACAGATACACCGCCATATGGTTCTTCTGAGACGCCAAAGCGGCGTACATGAGCGGCTGCTTGTTGTAGGTATCGGGATACCGCTCGAGCGGCACCTGGTAGGCGATCATCCCCCAATTCATGACTTCCTCGTAGCCGTCGGGAAGGTTCTCCAGAATCGTCCTTCTCACGGCCTCGACCGCCTTGCGGCGTTCGTCAGGCAGTTCTTCGAGATACGCGGTGACCGTCTTCGCTTCCGATTTCACGTGGAGTCCTCCTTCAACTGATGCAGTCGGCGCACTCCGGCGCCTCGGGAAACACGAATAGGCGCTCGAAGGGGATATCTCCGCCACACTCCGAGCAGCTTCCGTACCCTCCCTCGTCCAGCTTTCTGAGCGCCTCGAGAATTTGGGAGAGCCGCACGACCTCGCGTTCGCGAAGCCCCTTCGAGAGGCTCTGGTTCTGCAGGGAATCCATCCGGGACAACCGACCCACCGCGGTCTGGTCGAGCTCGACCGTCCGCAGCGCCTCGTCGGTGATCTGCATGCTCCTCTGCAGCTTCCGCAGTTGGGTCTCGAGCTCGGCGCGGAGCTCGGCGCGCTGGGTCGCGCTCAGATGACCGGCGTGGGGCGCCATTACCCGCCGACCTCCCGCCGTTCGAGCCATTCGTCCACCGAGAACCGATCCCAGTCCGACGGCGTGATCAGGAGGAAAACCACCAGCATCAGGCGGGGCATCACGTGCGCGTCGAATGCGAAAATGGGCTCGGCCACGAGGTGGCCGAAGGTCACCATCACGAGCACGCCACCCACGAGGCCGAGTCCGAGAAGGCGCCACAAGCCGAGCAGGATCAGCGCGCCTCCCACGAGCTCGGCGAACGGCACCGCCGTGCCTGCCATCCAGAGCGACCACTGTGGGAGGAACGAATCCGCGTACGGGTCGACGAAGAAGCGCCGGGCGTGCTCGACCGGCCCCAGATCGAAGACCCTCCACAGCGCGCCCTGGAAGAACATCAAACCCAACACCAGGCGCGCAAAGAGCATGCCCCACGCTCTTCTCCTGACCGTATCGTTCACCGCTCCCTCCTCATGCGAACGGCGGTCGACGTGCGCCGCCCAGTCCTTCGGCCCCCCAATCTCGGAGGTCGATTCGCCGTCGCAACTCCGCGATGTCTGCAGGGCCGGTTCGACAGCACCCCCCGACGATTCGGGCGCCAGCCCCGAGCGCACCGAGCACACCGGACATCCAACTTTCGTCGCTCATCCTTCTGTCGCCCACCGCTTCGCGGCCTGGTCCGGACGGCTCGCCCCAACGCTTGTTGGTGGCGTCCCAATGCTCGCCTGAGTTCGGGTACGCCACCAACGGTCGGTCGGTGACCTCCGCGGCACGAGCGATCAACTCCGGCACGTACGCCGGCGCTGTACAGTTCACACCGATCGCCGCCACCCGTCGCCGCGCCGAACACATCGTCACCGCTTCCTCGATGGGCGAGCCGTCGCTCAGTCGCCGCTCGTCGCGGCACGAGAAGCTCAGCCACGCAAAGACATCGTCCCGCTGTCGGTCGAGAACGTCGAGCAGCACCCCGACCTCGCTCTGGCTCGGGATCGTCTCACACGCCAGAAGATCGACGCCACTTTCGGCCAGAAGGCCCAGACGACGATGGTGAAAGCGCTCGAGCTCCCCGACCGACGCTCCGTACCGACCGTGGTACTCCGAGCCGTCCGCCAGGTGGGCCCCGTACGGGCCGATCGATGCCGCAACCAGGGGGGTCTTCGGCCGCGCGGGTCGGTCCGGCCCATCGGCATCGACCGCGGACCCCGCGGCAGCCACCCACTCGTCGCGGGCCTCGAGGGCGAGCGCCGACGACCGCAACAGCAGCGCGACGGAGTCGTCGTCATCGAGACCGGCGCGTCGGAACCCCTCGAACGAGGCCTGATAGCTGGCGGTGGTGATGCAGTCCGCCCCGGCGGCCAAATACGCTCGGTGCGTGGCTCGAATGGCGTCCGGTCGGTCGCGTAGGAGCGAGGCCGACCACAGCATGCGGTCCAGGCGGTGACCTGCGTCCTCGAGCGCGGTCGCCAGCCCCCCGTCGAGCAGGAGGACGCCGTCGTCGGTAACGAATGGGGTGAGTGGATTCGAGGCCATGGCCGAGAGTAATGCAAAAAAAGAGCGGGCCGCTCCCCAGGGAGGGAGCGGCCCGCGTCGGTTCGGATCCGGTTAAACCGTCACCACGTTCTCAGCCGCAGGGCCCTTGGCGCCCTGGACGATATCGAACTCCACCGTGGCGCCCTCGGCGAGGGTACGGAAGCCCTCGGCCTGAATGGCGCTGTGATGAACGAAGCAGTCCTTGCTGCCATCCTCCGGCGTGATGAAGCCGAAGCCCTTCTGATCATTGAACCACTTCACGGTTCCCCTGGTACGCATCACGCGCGCTCCCTTGGTGTTGCGATCGTTGGAGTACGGGTGACCCGCCCTTTACCGACCACATTGTTCAGCGCGGGTTCCTCCGCGCGGGCTGGTGGACTCTTCCTGAGCCACCTCGATCTGACCGAACCATCGATTCGGACACCTGCAACCTTCGCAGTCGAGCCTGCTGTAGTCAACTTCATTTTGGGCATTTGTGAACCCTGCCCCTTGGGCCCTCAACCCCCGCCCACCAACAGTTGCACGCCGGTGATCGAGTCGAGCGCAGGGTATTCGCGATCGAGGAAGTCGTTTCCTCGGGCGGCGATCGAGTCCTCCCACTGCATGGGGTCGTCTCCGTACCCGGAAAAGAGGCGATCGACGGCGTCCATCCCCGACACCACTCGACCCACCGGAGGGAAGCCCACGACTCCGTTCCACTCCAGCTGGTCGAGGTTTGTATTGTCGGTCCGGTTGATGAACAAGATCACTGAGCGCGTGCCCGGTCCGCCGCGCGCGAAGCTCACGGATCCGCGGACGTTGCTCGACCGACTCGGTTCGTCGGGCAATCCCCGGCCGATCCAGACCGAGTCGAGCGCGGGCCGGCCTGAGTAGCCGAACTGCGCGTAGCGATCGTTCACTCGGTACAGCCGGGCACCGTCCCAGAACTCGAGCTCCGCCAGCTCCCGAACGCGCGAGACTGCTCGTGGCGACCACTCGGGCACGAACTCGACGTCGACGTCCCCCGCGGTGGTCTCGAAGCGGACCGTGAAAGGCTCGGCCGCAGCGACTTGGTCCGGCGCTTCGCCTCCATCATCGACGGCACAGCCGACAAGGGCCACGGCGACGAGCCACCGCACCAGGAGGAGGCGCTTCACCCTCACCTCTCGGGGAATCGAGCGGTGACCTCACCCGCGGCATCGTACATGGTCAGAGAGCCGTCACCGCGAAGGTAGAGCACGGCACCACCCTGGCCCCCCGGGCCGTGCAGGGCGAAGCCTCCACCTCCGTGCGAGAACTGCGCGGCTCCGATCCTGGGCTGACCCTCCTCGTCCAGAACGAACATGCCGGTCTCTTCGGCGTTGTGACGGAGGTCGATTCGCACGCGACCCTCGTCGTCCACGACCCGGACCCGCTTCACAACGATGTCATCGGGGTGAGCATCGCGACGCATCCCCGTCAGAGCCGGGATCACCAGAGCCGCGACCAATCCGAAGACCAGCATCCGGTTCCGGCGCTCGAGCTTCTCGACGCGGGACTCCAGGGGGGTATTCGAGGTGTTCATAGTTTCACGCGAATTGGGGAATATCTTACGCCTGCGAAGACTCCAGCCACGTGGTCTCGGCGCCCAGGTTGATGGCGAGGTGCTCGCCGGCTCCACCGGGCGCGGCTCCGTGCCAATGCTCCTCGCCCGCATCGATGACGACGGCATCGCCCGGCTCGAGAAGCAGCTCGTCCCCTGCCCGGTCAACGACCACGCAACGGCCCGAAATTCCGAACAGGATCTGAGCGTCACTGTGCGTGTGCCAGTACGTCCGGGCTCCTTCCTCGAACGACACCCGGTAGAGTCGCAGTGGCTCTCCATCGGCCGGACCGATGAGTCGCTGGAATTGGCCGGGCAGTACGAAGTTCGCGGGATCGACCGAGCCAGACGGTCGCGCGCTACCGTCGAACCGCCTCATGACCCGGCCTTGAGCGCGACGAGCTTATCGGGATCGATCCGGTAGACGATGTAGGTGATCGCGTCCGTGATCTCGCTGAAACCGTGGGCGGTCCCGGCCGGGATGAAGACGATGTCGCCGGGCCCCACCGGCTGGCTCGTCCCGCCCTCGATCGTCCCGAACGCGCTGGGTCCCGTGAGCGTCTTCACCGTCGCGCCCTCGGGGTCCAACTCCCGTGGGTCCGCCATCTGCCGGGACGTGACGAGGATTCCGCGGCCCTCGACCACCCGGTAGATCTCGGCCTGTTTGTGGTGCTGGATCGCGGATAGCGTCGTGGTCGGCGGGCGGTGGACCACGCCGACCCCGAGATTCATGTCGCCCGCGTCGATCATCCGGATCTGCTGGTCGCTCACCCGTCCGGGTGGCGCGGCCTCGATCGTGGCCACCAATTCGTCGGCCCCGACGCGGGCTACCACGGCCTGTGCCGTCGCCGCGGGCACGCCGACCGCGAGCACGCAGGTGGCAGCGACCGCAACCACCGTGATCCCGCCGCCGACGCCCTTCATCGGTTTCCCCCCGCCGCCATCGATTTCCGGATCGCGCGAGCGGTGATCTCCGCACGGTATTGGACGAGGCGACGTCCGTTCTCGATCGTCTTCTCCAGGGGGCGCAGATCGACCCCGTTGATGCTGAATAGCCCCGCCTCGATCCGCTGGCGCGCCCGAATCCGCTCCGGGTCCGTGGTCGCGATGATGGACGAATAGTGGTAGTCGTCGTGGTACTCGTTGCGCGTGGCCACGCAGTTGTCGGGCTGCTGGAAGATCCCCAGCTCCTCCTTGAGGAAATCGCAGCTGTAGATGTCCTCGGTGTAGTACTCCGGGATGAAGTGCACCCGCGCACTCCGGTCCGACCAAGCCTCGTTGAGCGCCGTGGCCACGTTCTCCATGCCCCGCACGTTCCCACCGCTGTCGCCGATGAGCACGATGTCCCTGAACCCGTGAGCCTCGAGAGAAGCGACGACGTCTGTCAGTAGCGCCTCGAACGTCTCCTGGCGAACGCTGATCGTGGCGTGGTAGCGCATGTGCCCCGAGGGGGGATCGATGCTTCCTTCGGGCACGAACTTCACGATCGGCGCGACGAGCGCGTTGCCGAGCTCGCGCGCGATCGCCTCTGTCGTCGCCTGAAGCACGAAGTTGTGCTTTCCCGATGCAACGTACGGACCGTTCTGCTCCACACCCCCGGTCGCGACGATCGCCGTCGTCATGCCGTCGGCGAGCGCGTCGCGCACGTCCATCCACGTCATCTCTTCGATGAACACGGTGTTGGCGCCCGCGATCGGGCGCGGTGCATCGAGATCTTGGGCGGCGAGGGGCACGGCGAGGCCGAGCGCCATGGCTGTCAGCGCGAACATCCCTCGCGTCGACGGCGGGAGTAGGGTCGGTGTAGCGCGCGTCATGTGGGTTCTCCGGCTTGGGCGATGACGGTCCGCCAAAATGATCGAGCGGAGTGCATCACGCGAGCCACGGACGTGCCGATGTGACTTTTCTCACCCGCCTCCGGTCCATCAATGTCAGCCGGCCGATGCATTGGGTCGCGGCCGTGATGTCCCATCAAGACAGGCGAGTCGATATGTCCCCCAACCCCTCTGCCTCCACGCAATCCCGACAGGTACGCCGGGTGACCGCGTTCCGCCGACTCGCGGAGCCGATCTGGCCCTTCGCGTTCCGGGGCCTCTTGCCCGTGCTCGGTCTCATCCTCGTCGCGCTCTTCGGCGTGACCCGATTCGCCAGTGCCTGGATCGAGGACTCGGTGCGGTCGAGCGTGAGCGCTGCATTGGCCGACGCAGGAGCCACCTGGGCTGAGCTGGAGGTCAGCGGTCAGCACGTGACCATCTCCGGCTCCGTCCCCACGGCCGCGGCCGCGGAAGTCGCTTTGAACGCGGCGCGCACCGCCACCTGCCCGACATGGGTGGGGGAGCTCGTCTGCGCCACCATCGTACGCGACGACTTCCTCACCCCGCCCCGAGACGCGCCCGATGCAGAGGTCGAGGCCGGGGTCTCGCCGGCGGTCGACCAGCGGGAAGCGGCCGAGCGGTGCGAGGAGCGCCTCGCAGAGGTCATGTCCGGCACGCAGATCCAGTTCACGTCCGGAAGTGCGTCCATTGCCGCGTCGTCGAGCGACCTACTCGATCGCATCGCAGCGATCGCGGCCGAGTGCCCCGGTCGAATCCGCATCGAGGGTCACACAGATAGCACGGGCAACCCGGAGGCCAACATGGCGTTGAGCGCGCAGCGCGCCGAGGCCGTGCGTCGGGCGCTCGGTGAGCGTGGCGTCTCGACCGACCGGCTCGAGGCGGTGGGCTTCGGACAGACCTCACCGATCGCGACGAACGGCACGCCAGCCGGACGAGCCCTCAATCGCCGCATCGAATTCCACCTCCCTATCTCCGGGAACTGAAACCATGAGCTTCTTGATTGCCCAAATTCTCGGCCTCCTCGCGCTCGCAGCTGTGTGCGGCGGCGCCTTCATGTACTGGGCGGTTCGCCGCCAGTTCACCGACGTGACGCACGAGTACGACCGCTACCAGCGCACCGCCGGCGAGTTGGAAACGCTGCAGACCCTACGCACGGACGCGGAAGCCCGGATCGCCGCGCTCGAAGCCGACAAGGCCCAGCTCGAGCGGCGCCTCGCCGACGCCAAGGCGCTGCAGGACAAAACGGACGAGCGACTCGAAGCGGTACAGAAGGCCGTAGCCGGCTTCCGCGCCGCGGATCTGACCCCGGTCCTCACGGGTCTCGACGCCGTGCAAAAGACGCTTGCCGCGAGCGAGCCGCCCGATCTCTCCCCTGTCCAATCCAGCCTGTCGTCGCTCCGCACAGCGGTGGCGGCGATCGCGCCGGCCGACACCGAGTCGGTTCGCGAAGACGTCGCGAGCCTGGACCGCTCACTGGCGGGTCGGCTGACCAGCATCGAGGAGCGGTTGGGCGCGTTGAAGAACACCGACGTATCGGGTCTCGAAAAGCGCCTCGCGGCCCTGAAGAACACCGACGTTTCGGGTATCGAGAAGCGCCTCTCGGCCCTCCAGAACACGGACCTCTCCGGCATCGAGAAGCGACTCGCGACGCTGAAGAACGCTGACCTTTCCGGCATTGAGAAGAGGCTCGCGACGTTGAGCAACACGGACGTGTCCGGTATCGAGAAACGACTCGCGACGCTGAAGACCACCGACGTGTCCGGTATCGAGAAACGACTCGCGACGCTGAAGAACACCGACGTGTCCGGTATCGAGAAGCGACTCGCGACGCTGAAGAACACGGATCTGACGCCGGTGACCGACAAGCTCGAGAAGGTCGAACGAGCCGTCGCGAAGCTCGAGGCGAAGATCGACTCCCGACCGAAGACCGAGCGCGTCCCGTCGACGACGACGCGGAAGCGTTCGAAACCCCCGACCACGTCCAAGGCAGCGCGAAAGACTCGTCGGAGTGCACCGCGTCGCAAGCCCGCGGGCGCCCTTCTGAAGTCGGCCGTGTACGGCAAGCCCGACGACCTCAATCAAATCAGCGGCGTGGGGCCGAAGCTGGAGAAGATGCTGAACGACATCGGCGTCTACTACTTCTTCCAGGTGCAAGATTGGAAGGACTCCGACGTGAAGCGCATCGACGACATGCTCCAGGCCTTCAAAGGCCGCATCGCGCGCGACGGATGGGTTCGTCAGGCGCGGTCGCTGTCGAAGCAGCCGGGCGCGGCTCGACCGACCTGAAGTCAGAATCGATACGTGCGAGGGAGTGGGGGGCGGGACCCGTCCGAGGGGCGATGATGTTCGGCTCGGCGCCCCGGGGTCAGCCCCCCGCCGTTCCTCCGGAAGCCAGTAGGGAACGAAGCACGACTCGCCCCCGCGGTGACAGTCGGTAGCCGATCTCGAGGCTTTCCGTGAGCCCCAACCCCTTGAGCTTGCGGACGTTCGTCTTGAACCGGTCCTTGGGCATCCCGACCTCGGCGGCGAGGTCACC
>JAOTVL010000205.1 GCA_029863525.1 Gemmatimonadota bacterium | reverse complement strand
CGTCGAGCGGGCGGCGCTCGGAGGCGACTGCCTCTGGACCGGATGCGTTCCTTCCAAGGCGCTCATCGCGTCGGCACGGTTGGCCCACGCCATGCGCGATGCGGAGTCGCTCGGTCTCACGGCGGCGGCCCCCAAACACGCCTTCGCCGACGTCATGGCCCGCATGCGTGCGGCGCGGGGCGTCGTCGAGCACCACGACGATCCTCAACGCTTCAGAGACATGGGGGTGGAGGTCCACTTCGGCGAGGCGCGCTTCGTCTCTGATCGGGAAATCGAAGTCGAAGGGGTCGGGCGCATCCGGAGCAGTCGCTTCATCCTCGCGACCGGCGCACGACCCTTCGTGCCCCCCATCCCAGGGCTCGCCGACGCGGGCTACCTGACCTACGAGTCGCTCTTCGAGACCGACACGCTGCCCGATCGGGTAGCCGTGCTCGGCGGAGGACCGATCGGACTCGAGATGGCCCAGGTGCTGGCCCGATTGGGTTCGGAGGTGACGGTCGTGGAGATGGACACGCGCATCCTGCCGAAAGACGACGCCGATGTCGCGGAACGGCTCCAGCGACTCCTCGAGGCCGAGGGTGTGCGCTTCGAGCTGGGAGCAGCCGCGACGTCGGTGTCGTGGGAAGGCGGAGCCAAAGCGGTCCATGTCGATGGCGGTACGAGGATCGAATGCGACGAGATCCTCGTCGCTACGGGCCGGCGCCCGTCGCTCGACGGGCTGGAGCTCGATCGGGCCGGTGTCCGTACAGACATGGGCGCGGTCGTGGTCGATGCGTCTCTTCGCACGACGAACAAACGCATCTGGGCCGCAGGAGACGTGACTGGCGGAATGCAGTTCACGCACGTCGCCGAGTACATGGCCAAGACCGCGCTTCGCAATGCGCTCGTCCCGGGCTGGAGCACCGTGAACTACGACACGGTGCCTTGGGTCACCTACACGGATCCGGAAGTCGCCCACGTCGGCCTGTCGCAACACGATGCCGAAGCGAAGGGGGGCAGGACGTACCGGTACGAATTCGGCGACCTCGATCGGGCAATCGTCGACGGCGAAACGGACGGATTCGTGAAGATTTCCGCCGACGGTAAAGGACGGGTCCTCGGGGCGACGATTCTGGGCGCCCACGCCGGTGAATTGCTCATGCCGATCGTGCTCGCCAAACAGCACGGACTCACGCTTTCCAATCTGGCGGACACGATTTGGCCGTATCCAACGATGGCGGAGGGCGTGAAGCGCGCAGCCAACGAATACCAACGCACCCGACTGGAGGGCTCCGGGGGGATGGTGCTCAAGAAGGTGATCTCATGGCTGAAGTGAACGAAAAGTCCAACGCGATCCTCAAGCTCGGCGTCCTCGTGGCGCTCGTAGCCGGTGGACTGATGGCGGCGAAATTCACACCCCTCGCGCAGTACTTCAGTCGCGAGGGCGTCGGGCAATCGATCGAGTGGCTGCGGGCGTCGGAATCGGCGCCCCTGCTTTACATAGGCGTCTACGCGGGAGCGACCACGCTCGCGATCCCGGGATCGATTCTGACCCTCGCGGGCGGAGCGATGTTCGGCCTCGTCTGGGGCACGCTCTATACGACGATCGCTGCGAACATCGGGGCGAACGCCGCCTTCGGTGTGGGACGCTTCCTCGGACGAGACGGTGTCCGCAGACTCGCGGGTGGCCGGCTCGACGCGATCGACAACGCGACGAAAGACTACGGGTTTCGCGGGCTCCTCACGCTCCGCCTGATCCCGGTCGTGCCCTTCAACGCGCTCAACTTCGGGGCGGGACTCACGTCCATCAGCTGGCCGGCGTACGCCGCGGCCACGGCCATCGGCATCTTCCCCGGTACCGTCGTGTATACCATGTTCGCCGATGCGTTGCTGGCCGGCTCTCAGGAAGCCTCCCGCGACGCGTTCCTCCGCGTCCTCATTTCTGGAGCCCTCCTCGTGCTACTCAGCTTCCTCCCGACGATCGCGCGGACGCTCGGGGTGAACGTACCGGGATCCCGCGGTGACGGGCCAGCAGACAAGACCGGTGGAGGCACCGCAGCCAGTGTCGTGATCGTCGCGGCGGCCGTCCTCGCGCTGACCCCGACGACGCTGAGGGCCCAGGATCTGCCTTCGCACGATGCGTTTTCCGGTGTGCTCGCCGAAGTCGTGCATCAGCCGCTGGTCGACTATCAAGGATTGGTCGATCGGCGAGGCGCGCTCGAAGCGTACCTCGAGCGTCTGGGAAACGTCGAGATGGCGACGCTCGAATCCGCCAGCCGCAACGAGCGGCTCGCATTCTGGATCAATGCATACAACGCGTGCATGCTGCGCCTCGTTGCCGATCACTACCCCATCAGAGCCAAGCGGGGCTTCTTCTCGAGTCTCAGGAACTCCGTGGCGGGTCGCCCGGATAACTCCGTCTGGTCGATCGATGACGTGTTCACTCGTGAGCATTGTCGAATAGCTGGAGCGAGCCGATCGCAGGACCAGATCGAGCACGAGATCATCCGCCCGACTTTCGGAGACCCGCGGATCCACTTCGCCGTGAATTGTGCCGCGAGCAGCTGTCCCGTTCTCTGGCCGGAAGCCTACGAAGCGGCGCGCCTCGACGAGCAGCTCGACCGAGCAGTCCGCAACCTGATCGACGATCCGCGTCACTTCCAGGTCAGCGAATCAGAGGTCCGCATGAACAAGGTCCTCGACTGGTACAGCGACGATTTCGGAGGCAAGGACGGGTTGCGAACGTTCTTCGCCCCCTATCTGTCGCCTGAGGCCGCGGCGGTCCTCAGCGACCCGAATACGGACATCGAGTTTTTCGAGTACGACTGGACGCTGAACGACACAGGGACTTGAGGCACGACACGACCCTTTCCGTCGTCATTCCCACGCTGGATGAAGCCGAACGACTTCCGGCGCTCCTGAGCGACCTGCGCCCACTCGGTGCGGAGATACTGGTGGTCGACGGTGGGTCCGTCGACGCGACCAGACAGCTGGGCCGGGATCTCGGCGCGAGGGTCGTGGAGGCACCTGCGGGTCGCGGTCTTCAACTCCGCGCCGGCGCCGACCTGGCGGCCGGTGATTGGCTCTTCTTCGTCCATGCCGACTCCCGGCTCGACACGCACGCGGTCACGGCCCTGAGGAGCTTTCTCGACGGTGCCGAACCGACCGACTTCGCGCACTTCCGCTTCGAGCTCGAGCGGGATCGCGCGATCCACCGCTTCATTGAGTTCGGGCAGCACCTCCGAGAACGCTGGCTGGGCCTCGTGTACGG
>JAOTVL010000204.1 GCA_029863525.1 Gemmatimonadota bacterium | reverse complement strand
AGCGGATCGCCCCGGTGCACCAGGAGATCGTCGGGGGCATGGGGGTGCCGGGCATCAAGGCGGCCCTCGATCTGCTCGGCCTGCGGGGCGGTGAGCCCCGTCCGCCGCTGGAGCCGGCGTCGGACCAGCGCGTGTCGGAGGTGCGGACGATCCTGGAGCGTGCGGGTCTCTTGGAGGCTGTCGCGGCGTAGCCGATGCGGTGGGTGAGGTTTCGTTGACACCTCTCCGACCCGGGTTAGCTTTTCCTGAAGGATACACCAGTCACGGGCCCATCCCCTCCGGGGACGGGCCCGTTTCCTATTGAGGGATCGCATGTCGCAACCAGGCTCGTGCACGGTCGTCGTCGGCTGCCAGTGGGGAGACGAGGGGAAGGGCAAGATCGTGGACGTGCTCGCCGAGAACGTCGATATCGTGGCGCGCTACCAGGGCGGAGCGAACGCCGGGCACACGGTCCACGTCGGGGATGCCGAGTTCGTGCTCCACCAGATTCCGTCCGGGATCCTCCACGAAGGGCGCAGGTGCCTGCTCGGCAACGGCGTCGTGCTCGACATCCACCAGTTTTTCGAGGAGTACGACGCGCTCGTCGCGCGTGGCATCGACATCGACGGTCGCGTCGGCGTGAGCAGCCGCGCCCAGCTCCTCATGCCGTACCACCGATTCCTGGACAAGGCCGTCGAGAACTCGGCCGAAGTGAAGATCGGTACGACCGGTCGGGGCATCGGTCCGGCGTACGAAGACAAGGCGGGTCGGCGGGGCGTGCGTGTGGCCGATCTCGGCAACACCAAGCGACTCCACGAGCGCATCGACGCCGCGAAGGCACGTGTCGTCCAGCGACTCGACGAGCTCGGGTGGGGCTCCGAAGACCTCGATCGGGCGATGGACGAGGCGCTCGCACTCGGCGACCGGCTGCTCGCCCTCTCCACTGAAGTGGGACCCGAGATCAGCGCCTCGTTACGGGCGGGCAAGAGCGTCCTGCTCGAAGGGGCGCAAGGCACCGCTCTGGACCTCGACCACGGCACGTATCCGTTCGTGACTTCTTCGAACACGACAGCCGGTGCGGCCGCCACCGGGACGGGCATCGGACCCACACAGGTCACGGACGTGATCGGCGTCGTGAAGGCGTACACGACCCGGGTCGGCGAGGGACCGCTGCCAAGCGCCTTCGAGCCCGAGATGGACGACCACGTCCGCACGCTCGGCGGTGAGTTCGGCGCGACCACCGGTCGACCCCGACGGTGTGGCTGGTTCGATTCCGTGCTCACGCGCCTCGCGTCGCAGGTCAACGGCCTGACGGGCGTCGCGGTGACGAAGCTCGACGTGCTCGACACTTTGCATGAGTTGCAAATCGCGACCGCGTACCGTCTTCCCGACGGCTCCGTGACGGAGCACTTTCCGGCCGACACCTGGGCACTGGGAAAGGTCGAGCCCGTCTACGAGACGATGCCGGGTTGGCAGGCGCCCACGACCGAGGTCCGAAAGCTCGAGGATCTTCCTCCGAGGGCGCGGGCCTATCTCGATCGGATCGAGGAGCTGACGAATGCCTCGGTGCGCTGGGTATCGGTCGGGACGAAGCGGAGTCAGATCATCCCGGTTGCGTAGGGCGTCGAATCCGGCCCACTGGGGTGAACGGCCGACGGTGTGCTTCGACGCTCGTCAGAACAGCAAGAAGACCGTACGGGCCACCCACAGAATGACCATCATGAGAGCCGGAAGCAGCGCGAGCCCGACGGAGAACGTGAGCCCCATCCGGTAGAGGGTCGGTCCCGTCGGGAGCACCTCCCGGCCCCAGATCCTCTCGATCAGGATCTCCACCGTGGGTCCCAGGAAATAGCAGAGATTGGCCATCACGCCGAATACCGTGACGGGAATCAAGATCTCGATGCCAGGGGTCGAGCCGAAGGGTGGCAGGGCCGCGAAGAACAGGGAGATTCCGAGGGAAACGATCCCGGCCGAGCCCACGATCAGGTTGTACGGGAGACGACGCTTCTCCCACCAGCCGATGATCGACAGGGTCGACCGCTTCGCGGGTGCGGGGAAGAGGAATTCGGTCAGCGCACCGAAGGTGCGTCGCTCCTCAGGAGAGACCAATGCTGACCCTCCGCGGCACGCGGTGGTACGTCGAGCGAACGTGCGATGTTGCGATCATCTCATCTCTCCTGGGGTCCACGTCGTCCACCCGTAGACCCGATCGAAGAACATCGTTTGTGGGTAATGTACTTTGTGGGGCAAAGTTGATGCCAGAGCTTTGTCCCAGGGGGCTGCGCATGGCGAGCGCGCAGCTGAGCCGGGAGGTTTACGGCCCGCTTTCTTGAGTGGGCCGGAGGCCGGGTTAGCTTTTACGTCCACTCCCTGCCGGACCGCTCGGCGGGGCACCGTGTAGGGTGGTCGGGAGGCAGATCCACAATGTTCGACGAACTCGGAACCAAGCTCGACGCGGCGCTCAAGAAGCTGCGCCAGAGGGGCGTACTGACCGAGCCCATGATCAAGGAGGGGCTGCGCGAAGTGCGTCGGGTCCTCCTCGAGGCCGACGTCAACTTCAAGGTGACCCGCGACTTCCTGGGTCGTGTCCAGGAGCGCGCCCTCGGCGAGCAGGTCCTGAAGGCGGTATCGCCCGGTCAGCAGATCGTGAAGATCGTCCACGACGAGTTGGCGCACCTGTTCGGCGACGGCTACCCGACGCTCGCGAAGGCGAAGTCGGGTCCGACCGTGATCCTCATGGTTGGCCTCCAGGGTGCGGGAAAGACGACGACCGCCGCGAAGCTCGCCCGCCGCCTCGGTCGGGAGGGTGGCACCCCGATGCTTGCCGCGTGCGACCTCCAGCGGCCCGCCGCCATCGAGCAGCTCCAGACCCTGGGGAGCCAGATCGGGGCCGAGGTCTTCGCCGGGGAGTTCGGTGGCGACCCCGTCGCGACGGCCGTTGCGGCCAAGGCGCGGGCGATCGAGTCGAAGCACTCCGTGCTCATTGTCGACACGGCGGGGCGCCTCCAAATCGACGAAGCGCTCATGGACGAGCTCGGCCGGGTGCGCGACGCGGTCGAGCCGACCGAGATCCTGCTGGCGGCCGACGCCATGACCGGTCAGGAGGCCGTCACCATCGCCGAGGGGTTCGACGGAGCGATCGGCATCACCGGCATCGTCATGACGAAGATGGACGGTGATGCCCGCGGGGGAGCGGCGCTCTCGATCCGTGGCGTCACAGGCAAGCCCATCAAATTCGTCGGTGTCGGCGAAGGCATCGACGACCTCGACAC
>JAOTVL010000088.1 GCA_029863525.1 Gemmatimonadota bacterium | reverse complement strand
GGAATACTCCCAGAGTCTTCGGACTCTCGGAAGGGCCGTACGAGACGAGTACGTTGATAGGCAGCAGGTGGAAGTGTGGCAACACATGGAGCCGAGCTGTACTAATCGCCCGTGAGGCTTGACCAGTTCCTCCCCTCCGGTTTCTACATCAAAACAGCCACACCTCGATAGAGGTGAGCGGCCGTTACGGCTAGGCTCTAGCAGCTCTCTCGACCTCTGTTCTCGTCTTTGTCGGCGACAATTGCGTAGAGGTCACACCCGTTCCCATCCCGAACACGGTCGTTAAGCTCTACTGCGCGGATGGTACTGCCGGGGTCGCCCGGTGGGAGAGTACGTCGTTGCCGGCTTTACGCTGGAAGCCCCCAGGACTTCAGGTCCTGGGGGTTTCTTTCGTTTAGGGCAGCGCCTCCATCGGCGCTGGGCGGTGTTGGGTTCCCGCCTCGGCTCGCGGGGCGTCAGGCGCCCGATCCCTAATAGGGGATCTCCCCCCATACCGTTCAGCCATTTCCCGTCTGGCCGCGGCACGCCGTCGCCGGAAACTTGAGCATGCGGAAGTGTGCCCAGGTCTTTCCGTGGCTAGCCGACATGACGCGACCGCAAGCGACCGCCCGCCTCAACGCTGCCCTGGAGGGCCGCTACGCCGTCGAGCGAGAGCTGGGCGCAGGCGGCATGGCCACCGTCTATCTCGCGGAGGATCTGCGGCATCATCGTCGAGTGGCGATCAAGGTGCTGCGTGAGGACGTCACGGACGTGGTCGGCGCGGAGCGCTTCCTCAACGAGATCGAGATCGCGGCGGGGCTGACGCACCCGCACATTGTCCCGGTTCTGGACTCCGGTCGGGCCGGCGGCCTCCTGTACTACGTGATGCCGTTCGTCGAGGGCCCGACGCTCAAGGAGCGGTTGGAGCGTGAAGGGGAGCTTGCGATCGAAGACGCGGTGCGGATCGCGCGAGAGATCGGCGACGCGCTCGCCTACGCGCACGGCCAAGGGGTCGTACACCGTGACGTGAAGCCCGCGAACATCCTTGTTGAAGCCGGACACGCGGTGTTGTCCGATTTCGGGATCGCCCAGGCGCTATCCGAAGCCGACCAGACGCGGCTCACGACGGCCGGTGTGTCGCTGGGCACGCCCTCCTACATGAGTCCGGAGCAGGCGAGCGGTGACCACGAGATCGATGGTCGCAGCGACCTGTACTCTCTGGGCTGTGTGGTCTACGAGATGTTGGCGGGCGAGCCGCCGTACACGGGGCGGACGGTCCACGCTGTGCTCGCCAGAAAGCTGACCGAGCCGATGCCGGGTCTGAGGAGCGTGCGCGAGACCGTGCCTGAGGCCCTGGAGCACGCCACGAGAAGGGCTTTGGCGCGACTGCCCGCGGACCGGTATCGGACGGTGTCGGAGTTCGTCGAGGCACTGGGTGAGCAGGACAGGGGGCGGCCGCCCCGGAGGTGGCGCTCCCTGGCTCCTTTCGCGCTTCTACCGGCGATGGTCATCGTGGCTCTCGCCGCCGCGGTTGTGGTCGCGAACACTCGGTCTAACAGAGCCCGCGGCCTTCCCGTCGATGTCGTGGCGGTCTTCCCCTTCCGTGACATGACTGGAGATACCGCCGCCGGCTACGGACTGTACGCGGCCCACGCGATCGAGTCGGGGCTGGACTGGATGGACGACGTTCAGGTCATTGAGCGGGGCACGCTCCTTCAGGGCGTGCGACGCGGCGCAGGAGGTGTCAGTGAGCTGGAGGTCGCGGCAGAACTCGGGGCTGGCACGGCCGTGACGGGAGTCGTGACACGGGTTGGCGACACCCTGGAGTTCCGAGCCCAGGTCACCGACGTGGCCAGCCGGCGTGTTATCCAAGACGTGGTCCCCTCCGGGGGGCAACCCGGAGACTTGTCCGCGATCGTCGAGCTGCTGACCGACCGTGTCATGGGTGTGATGGCGATGACGCTCGGAGAACCTTCAACGACCATGTGGTTTTCCCGTCCGCCCGCGCATGACGCGTACCAGGCGTTCGATCGGGGCATGGAGCGGTGGATGCACATGGACTTCCAGGGGGCGCTCGCGGACTTCCGCGAAGCCTACAGCCTGGATACGACGTTCGCCTCGCCGCTCTTCATGATGAGTACGCTGTACGGCGAGCTCGGACAGCCGGCGCGGGAGGACTCAGTGGTCTCGATTCTGGAGGCGCGGCGGGCCGGCCTTCCCCCCAGCTCGCAGATCTGGGTCGCGTGGTCTCGAGCACGCTTGGCCGGAGATCGCATGGCCAGGCTCGAGGCTTCGAGGGTGGGGTTTCGAGTGAACCCCGTGCAGGCGGTTCGGCTACTTGTCATGGATGCGGTCTGGGCCGGCCGGCCGGAGGAGGCGCTAGTGGTCTGGAGGGAGGCCGACGAGGATCTGCGCTCGGTTCTGAGGGGATGGCCAGCCAACTTGAGGGTGCTGGCGTCGGCTCAGCACATGACCGGTCGGTTCGAGGACCAGCTCGACTTGGCCCGAGAGGCCGGCCGGCTGTTTCCCGACAACTTGAGCTCCCGTTACCATGAGGCACAGGCGCTGGCAGCCCTTGGGCGCCTTGACGAGGCGGCTTCGGTCATCGACCAGGTGGAGCGCGTCGAGTCCTTCGAGGGGTCGACGCCCGGGTACGTTCTGCTTCGCGTAGCCGGCGACCTGGCCCGACACGGGCACGCGGTCCAGGCCAGCGATGCCGCACGGCGGGCTGTCCTCTGGTATCGCGCTCGGGATCCGCTTGAGCACCGACCCGAGCTCGCACGTACGCTGCTGCTCGCTGACCTGCCCGAGGAAGCCGCGGAGGTGCTTGACGAGGAGGCTCCTCAGGAAGAGGGAGAGATCGAGACCCGCGGACTCCTCGGCGTCGCGCTGGCGCGTTCGGGCGACCGATCCGGAGCCGAGGCGCAGGCCGAGTGGCTGGAGGCGCTGGAGCGGCCCTATCTGCGAGGAGAGCACACGTATTGGCGGGCGGCCATCTCCGCGCACCTCGGTGAGCGGGACGAGGCGACCCGACTCCTGCGGCGGGCGCTGGAGCAGGGGTGGACCTTCGAGTTTCTGCACTCCGACCCTTCCTTCGAGCCGCTGTGGGGCTACGAGCTGTTCGAGCGGGTCATCGCCCCCCGGGGCTGAGGCGCGAGCCGACGTGACTCAGCCGCCGCCGATCGCCTGCCTGCACGCCGCCCTGGGGAGCCGGCACGCCTTGGAGCGGGAGCCGGGAGCGGTTCTGCGTTTAGGGGGGAACCGATTTTGCCATTCCGGCGTTCACCCTATTGCACCTCGATCGATCCGTCCGACCTCACGGTTCCTCAGACGCCCCGTTTCCAGCCATGCTGCGTCCTCTGTCCAAGATCCTCCCATTCCTGCTCTTGGCACTCTCGGGGTGTGGGGACGATGGGGGCGGTCCCATCGGTCCCCAGGAGACGATCCTGGAGGGGACGGTCTTTCGCGCGGGCACCCAGCTCCTGCTCATGGACATCCCGGTGCAGATGGGCACCGAGACGGCGCTGACCACGGAGCGCGGCCGCTACAGCTTCGAGGACCCACCGCTCGGTGAGACGCTGATCAGCGTCTCGACTCCGGGATACGTGCTCTTTCGGGCGGTCATCGAAATCGTCGAAGGTCCCAACGACTTCGACATCTTCCTCATTCCCGAATAGGCGGTGGTCCACGAAGGAACGCGGGAGTAGTCCTCCGCCTCCGACGCGGGGCCTGCCCGGGGTCGCGCCGCCTCACACTCCGGCGGTGATCGACTCGAGGGCCTCTTCGAGCGTGCGAACCGTCCTGTCCACGTCGCGGAGCTTGTCGATGCCGAAGAGCCCGATCCTGAACGTACGAAAGCCCTCGGGTTCGTCGCATTGGAGGGGGACGCCAGCGGCGATCTGGAGCCCGGCCTCGGCGAACTTCGCACCGGATGACACCGCGGGGTCGTCCGTGTAGCTGACGACGACCCCCGGTGCCTGGAAGCCTTCGGCGGCCACGCTCCGAAAGCCGGCGTCCTCGAGGACGGCACGGACGCGAGCGCCGAGCTCGAGCTGGCGCTCCTTGATCGCCTCGATTCCGAACGCTTCGGTCTCGTGCATCACGTCGGCGAAGGCGCGGAGGCCGTCCGTCGGCATGGTCGCGTGGTACGCATGCCCACCGGCTTCGTACGCCTGCATGATCTGGTGCCACTTGCCCAGATCGCATGCGAAGCTCGTGCTCTCGGTCTCCGCGAGTCGCGACACCCCGCGCTCCCCGAGCATCACGAGGCCACAGCACGGTGTTCCGCTCCACCCCTTTTGCGGGGCGCTGATCAGCACGTCGACGCCCGTCGTCTTCATGTCGACCCAAACCGTGCCGGACGCGATGCAGTCGAGGACGAAGATCCCTCCGACGCCGTGCACCGCATCGGCGACCGCCTCGAGATACTCATCCGGAAGGATCATCCCGGCGGACGTCTCGACGTGAGGGGCGAACACCACGTCCGGCCGCTCGGCCTCGATGGTGGCGATGACCTCCTCGATCGGGGCCGGGGCAAAGGGTGTTTGATGCCCGACTCCCAGCGGGCGCGCCTTGAGAATCGTTTCGCTCGCGGGGATGTCCCCGGCGGCGAAGATCTGACTCCAGCGATAGCTGAACCACCCGTTTCGGATGACGAGGCAATGCTGACCCGTCGCGAACTGGCGCGCCACCGCCTCCATGCCAAACGTGCCACTACCCGGGACCACGATGGCGGCCTCGGCGCCGTAGACCCTCTTGAGCGACGCGGAGATGTCGGTCATGACGCTCTGGAACGAGCGCGACATGTGATTCAACGCGCGATCGGTGTATACGACGGAGTATTCGAGAAGACCATCGGGATCGACGTCGGCGAGCAATCCGGGCACGGGACCTCCGCGCGTTTCGCGCGTTCGCGGGTTCGTGGAAATTCGGGTGACGCCGGAGCATGGGGTGTCCCAGGACGCGGCGCAATCGTCTGCGGCCGCTCGGTGAACGTCCGATGCAGCGCGGGTGGCTCGGCCGGCACCGGGTGGCCGGTCGGACCGGCCATCCACGCTGCCCACGCGGTCACGAGGCCCTTGTCGGCGCCATGTTGAGCGCAGAAACAGTGACCACGGCAACCGTAGCGACGACAGATGGTTACGATGCTCCACCTCGCGCTCTGGTTCATGCAGATGCGACCGGCACCGGGACGTTGCGGAGGAGCCGCTGCCCAGGCGATCGAAGGCGAACGGACGGGGCAATGAGCCGCGTCGATGCGTGTCGCGGGACGAGGCCGTCGAGCCGGGCATGGCATCTCCGTCGGCGAGGGGTGTACGTTCCGGCGCCCGAACCCAAGACGTGCCCCCGAATGCCTACGCCATCGATTTGACGATCCCCGAGCCCGACGCCGTCGGCGACCCCACGTCGGACGTGACGACACGCGCGGGCTACGTGGCGCTCGTCGGACGCCCGAACGCGGGCAAGTCGACGCTGCTCAATCAACTGGTCGGCGAGCACCTGTCGATCGTGACGCCCAAGGCGCAGACCACCTGGCAGCGTGTGACGGGTCTGGTCACGATCGAACGCGATCAGCTCATCTTCCTCGACACACCCGGACTTCTCGAGGCCCGAGACCTCTTGCAGCGTGCCATGCTCGGAGCCGCGCTGCGGGCGTTGGAGGAAGCGGACGTCGTCCTCTTGGTCATCGACGCCACCCGGCCCCCGTCGTCGGCCGACGCCGAGCGCATCCTGTCGGCGCTCGAAACGGTGCGCGTTCCGCTGCACGTCGCCCTGAACAAGATCGATGAAGCGCCCGAAACGGCGCTCGAGCAGTGGGAGACGTGGGTCCGCGAACAGCTCTCGGCGGCTCGTATCCACCGGATCTCCGCGCTCGACGGAGGAGGGGTGGAGGGACTCCAGAACGCGCTCCGCGAGGACCTGCCGCCCGGGCCCTTCCTCTATCCGGAGGACGACATCGCGTCGGACCCGGTCCGATTCTTCGTTGCCGAGCTCGTCAGGGAGACGATCTTCGAGCAGTTTCACCAGGAGATCCCGTACTCGGTGTTCTGTCAGGTCGAAGCGTTCCGTGAGGCCCAGGATCCGGTCTACATCCAGGTGGTGGTTTACGTCGAGCGGAAATCGCAAAAGGGTATGCTGATCGGGAAGAAGGGCGCGGCGATCCGCGCGCTGGGCGAGGCTTCGCGCGCCAAGATCGAGCACTTTCTCGGCAGAAGCGTGTACCTCGACTTGTGGGTCAAGCCGCTTCGCGCCTGGCGAAAGAACCGGGCCTATCTGGGCCAACTGGGCTTTCGAGTTCCCGAGGATGACTCTGAGAATCACTGATTTCTTCGTCGTACTCGTCGCCGTGATCCTGCTCGCTTCGGACGTCCAGGCACAGGAATCCGACAACCGAGCGGAGGGCGCGCGGTTCTTGCTGCTTCCGGTCGGCGCCCAGGGCGTATCGCTCGGTCGGGCCATGACGTGGGTCGAGGGTCCTGAAGGAGCCTTTTGGAATCCGGCCGGGCTCGCCGGTGTCGAGCGAAGCCAAGGGGTGGTGCTCCGCGGGGACCACCCGGTCGGCGATGCGACGGCGGTCTCCGCGCTCCTGGCGCGCCCGGGTCTCGGGACGCTGGGCGCTTCGTACTTCCTGCTCGATGTCGGTGACATCGACCAGACCGACGAGTTCGGGAACTACACGGGCACGATCACGATCCGAAACCACTTGGGGATCGTTTCCGGGGCGACCCGTCTCGCCAGTCGACTCGACGTGGGCGTGAGCCTCAAGGTGATCCGCTTTCAGTTCTCGTGCCGGGGCATCTGCCCGAACGAAGGCACCACCGCCACCACGTACGCGGTGGACGCCGGCGTACAAGGCCGGCCCTCGGATCGTCTCAGGGTCGGTGCGATGGTCGCGCACGTCGGACCGAATCTGCAGGTCCTCAACGCCGAGCAGTCCGACCCCCTTCCCGCGCGGGTGCGCGTGGCCGCCGCCTACGACGTCGTGGCCGCGTTCACCGGCCGCGAAGACCTCCAGGGCTGGCTCGCTCTGGAAGTTCAGGATCGCCTCCGGGACCTCGGTTCTCTTTCCTATTATCTGGGCACGGAGTTCACGGCCGGACTGGTGGATGCCCTCTCGCTCCGGGCTGGCTACGTCTGGTCGGATCTACCGTCCGAGGACGGGGGGCGGGTCGGTCTCGGGCTGCGGTACGAGCGGTTCGAGCTCGCGATCGCGAAGTCGTTGGCGGTATCGACGCTCGCCGACGAAACGGACGCGGTCCACGTCTCCTTCTCGATCGGCTTCTAGATGCCCGTGCTGGCCCTGGTGGCGGGCCTGGTCCTGGTCCTCGTAGGCCTGGCGGACCCGCTTTGGGCCCAGCAACGGAGCGTCGCCGAGCCCACCGGGGTGCGTCTACCGGCACCCGCGCTCCCCAGATCGCCCCTCACGGCGCCGGCGCCGGCGCAGGAGCCGACCTCCGTGGCGCCGGGTGCAGCGGCGCTCGCTTCGGCCTTACTGCCTGGTACGGGTCAGCATCTCTTGGGTCAGGACCGACGCTGGGTGTACTTGGGCCTCGAGGCGCTCGGTTGGATCGGGTACTTTGAGCGTCGCTCGGCCGGTGGGGACCTGCGCGACCAATACCGGGATTTCGCATGGGAACGGGCGCGTATCCGATCGGGCCAGCGTCTGGACGGGGACTTCGACTATTACGAGACGATGACCAAGTGGACGCGCTCCGGGGCGTACGACAGCGATCCCGGCTCGGCGGGACTTCAACCGGAGGCCGATGGGTCGACGTTCAACGGCTCGATCTGGGCTCTCGCACAGCAGCTCTTCATTCCGACAGGCGTCACGGTTCCCGAAACCGACCCTCGCTACCAGCGCGCCCTGGAGTACTACGGGAGCCGCGCGTACGGACAGGAGTTCCTGTGGGACTGGACCGGGACGGGGAGCGCCCAGGACGACTTCGGCGGGCTCATCCGGAGCAGCGACGACCGCTTCCGTCAGGCGACCAACGTGCTCGGACTGGTGCTCGCCAACCATCTGGTCTCGACCATCGATGCGTTCGTCAGCGCCCGCGCGGGCGGCGCGTCTTTCGGATCGCAATTCGTCCCGGCTCCGGGGACGGGAAGCCTGATGTGGCTGACTCGGATCGAGTGGCCGATCCCTTGGTGAAGGGGCGCGGAGGAAAGGGCAAAGGCCGCTCCGGCCGGGGCGGCTCGGGCTCGGGAAAGGGGCGCGGTGGCGCCAAAGGCAAGGGCGGCTCGGGGGGCGGGCGCGGAAAGGGCAAGGGAACCGGCCGGCGCTCGGGGAGTGGCCGCGGAGCGGGTGGCGCCGGTGCCGACCTCAGGACGCGCGTCACGGAGGCGCTTGCCGCCTCCCCGCGTGGGCCCCTCAAGACCAAGGAGCTCGCGCGCGCCTTGGACATTCCGACGCATGAGTACAGGAGCTTCCGGGACCTTCTCGAATCGATGGAGCGAGACGGCCGCGTCGTGCGCATCCGGGGCCGTCGCTACGCGCTGCCGGCCAAGCTCGATCTGGTGACCGGTACCCTGTCGGTCACGCGGGATGGCCACGGATTCGTGCGCCCGGAGGACACCGGAGAGGACGTCTACGTCCCGCGCCATCGGCTCGACAACGCGATGGACGGCGACCGCGTGGTAACGCGCATCGAGCGTCGTCCCGAAGGCCGCAACCGGGAGGGCAGCGTCATTCGGGTCATCGAGCGGGCCCGCGAGACGATCGTCGGCACGCTTCACCGGGGCGCGCGGGTGACCTACGTGGTCCCGCTCGACGTTCGCCTCAACCAAGACGTGCTCATCTCCACGAGCGGAGACGACGTCGAAGCGGACGACGGCGACATCGTCGTCGTACGCGTGACTTCATACGGCGAAGGGCGAGTCGGTCCGGCGGGGACGATCGACGAGGTGCTGGGTCCCATCAACGCTCCGGGTGTCGACGTGCTCGCGGTGGCCCACGGATTCGGCATCGCGCTCGAATTTCCTGCCGATCTCCGAGATGCCGCGGCGCGGGCGGCGAAGGACGGCGTCGACGATCCGGGCCCGGATCGAGTCGATCGGACCGACCTGCTGACGTTTACGATCGATCCTGCCGACGCGAAGGACCATGACGACGCGCTCTCGGTACAGCGTGTGGACGGCGGCCTCGTCGAGGTCGGGGTCCACATCGCGGACGTCTCCCACTTCGTGCGACCCGACACGCCCGTCGACATCGAGGCTGCAGCAAGAGGCACGAGTGTCTATTTGGTGGACCGAACGGTGCCGATGCTACCCCCGGTCTTGTCCAACGACGTCTGCTCGCTGAATCCGCGGGAGCCCAAGTTCGCGGTGTCGGTCTTCGTCAGGTTGGACGGGCAGGGGCGGGTCACCGATCGCCGGTACGAGCGCACGGTGATCGAGTGCGCCCACGCCCTGTCGTACGAGGAAGCGCAAGAGGTTCTCGACGGGCAGGGCTCGGTCGACGATGAAGTGGACGACGCGCTCCGCCTGCTCGACGACACGGCGCGCAACGTCCGCGCGCGCCGTCGGGATCGGGGCTCGCTGGATCTCGATCTTCCCGAAGCCAAGGTGATCCTCGACACCGAGGGTCGACCGGTCGACATCCGACGCCGTGAGCGAAAGGAGAGTCATCGTCTCATCGAGGACTTCATGATCCTGGCGAACGAAGTCGTGGCCAACGACATGGAGGCTCGCGACCTCACCACGATGTACCGAGTCCACGAGCGGCCGCCGCGCGAGAAGATCGAGGCCTTGGCCGAGACCCTAGCTAGCTTCGGACTTAAGCTCGCAAGCCGTAAGTCAATACATCCCAGTCATGTACAGGCTCTACTGGATGCCGTGCGCGGGCGCGATGAAGAGGCACTCGTCAGCAATCTGGTCCTTCGCTCGATGGCGAAGGCGCGGTACCACACCGACAACCTCGGTCACTTCGGGCTCGCCTCGGAGGGCTACCTCCACTTCACTTCACCGATTCGCCGATACCCGGACCTCGTCGCTCATCGTGTCCTGACGCAGGTGCTCGTGCATGGTCGAAAAGAACCCTATTTGGATCGGCCTGCGCTCTCCCGGCTCGCGGATCAATGCAGCGCGCGAGAGCGCGCGGCCGAGGAGGCCGAGCGCGCATCCGTCGCCATGAAGAAGGTCGAGTTCATGGAGCAGCACCTCGGGGAGGAATTCCCGGGACGCATCTCGGGCGTGGCGGCGTTCGGCTTCTTCGTCACGCTCAAGACGTACTTCGTCGACGGGCTGGTGCACGTGAGCTCCCTGCAAGACGACTTCTATCATTTCCAAGAGCGCGACCACGCGCTGGTGGGCGAGCGCGGTGGACGGCGCTTCAGGCTCGGGGACGAGGTGCAGGTGCAGGTTGCACGGGTGGACAAGGAGGCTCGCCATGTCGACTTCGTCATCCTGGGGAATCGCTAAGCTACCGACCGCGTTGACCTTGCCACACACGGGCGGTAACGTCCCGAGGTCGTCGCTCATCTGGTGAGGATCCATGGCCTCCGAAAAGACAATCCTGTATTTCGGAACCGGCCGAGTGGCGTCGGACGACTTCGTCGAGCGTTTTTGTCGAGAACGGGATCTGGAAGTCGAGGCCGTCGCCGACGAAGACGAGGTCCGGGACCAGCTCAACCGCACGTTCCCGGGATGCGTGATCCTCGACGGGGACGGGCGAGTCGACCGGATCGTGGAGTTGTCACGCACGCTCAAGGGCGACGCGTTCACGGGCATCGTCCCCCTCGTTGTGCTCCTCTCTTCGGGAGCCGCCGTGCAGGCGGGGGATTTCCTCAAGGCGGGCGCGGACGACGTTCTGCGATCCGACATGGGCGAGAACGAGCGATTCCTGCGTCTAGAACAGGTGCTCAAGCGGGCGGACCGCGACGTGTCGGTCCATCCGACGACGCGCCTGCCGGGGACCAACCACATCGCGCGCGACATGCAGGCTCGCCTCGAAGCGGGGCAGAAGTTCGGGGTCTGCTACGCCGACCTCGACCACTTCAAGGAGTTCAACGATCGGTACGGGTACGCGTTCGGCGATGGCGTCATTCGCATGCTCTCGCGCATCCTGCGCGACATGGTGCGTGGCTTCGCGCCGGGCGGCTTCGTTGGCCACATCGGGGGTGATGACTTCATCTTCAATGTCGGCCTCGACTACCTCGAGGTCACGTGCGACGAGATCATCCGCACCTTCGACGAGTTGATCCCGTACCAGTACACCGAGGAAGACCGGAAAGCGGGGTACTTTCTCGGAAAGGACCGTCGTGGCAACATCCACCGAATCCCGTTGATGGCGCTGTCCATCGGCGTGGTCACGAATCAGTTCCAGCAGTTCGAACACACCGGGCAGATCAGCGAATTGGCCGCGGAGATGAAGACCTACGCCAAGTCGTTGCCCGGATCGAAGTACGTCGTCGACCGTCGTCATCAATCTCCGGCGCTTCCCACGGCGTCAGCGGAGGACGAGGAGAAACTCGCCGCCGTCGACGCAGGGGGAGGGTCTGCCGAAATCAACACCTGAACCCAACCATCATGGTCATCACAGTCACGTGTCCGTCGTGCTCCACCTCGTTCCCGGTCGACCCGGCGAAGATCCCGGAGGGCGGTGTCCACGCACGCTGCTCGTCGTGCGGAGATATCTTCCGGGTCGAGAAGCCGGCGGAGCCCGATCCGATTCCGATGCTGGAAGACCTGGCTCCGGACGAGCCCGTGGCGCCACCGCTCCCGGATCTCTCGGGTGTGACGACCGTGGCGGCGGATCCACCACCACTCCCAGAGGTGGCTCCTCCACCGCTTCCCGAGCTCGATGCGGGTGATCCCTTCGCCGAGCCGGCGCCGTTCGAAACCGCGGCCCCGGACATGAGTGCAGCGGAGGAGATGGCCCACACGCTGCCCGCGCCGGATGCAGAACTGACACCGGTGGCCGCGCCGCCCGTCCCGACCCCGCCTGCTGCGCCGGCCGTCCAGGGCTTCACCTTCGGAAAGCGCGATCCGACCGACAAGGCGAAACGACTGGCTCGGGTCCTCGTCTCGGACATGATCATGTACAACGCGGAGCGCCACCAGTCGGCGCTGGCACAGGGGACCTTGCCGGAGGACTTCGAGGAAGAGATCGACAAGTCGTGGAAGGAGTTCGTCGACCAAGTCGGTGAAGAGCTCGCGAACGGCCAGGGCCGAACGTTCTGGAAGGATGCGCTCAACGATATCCTCGCCAAGGGAGAGCAGGTCTTCTAGGCTCCCCCGGCGCCGTTATATTGGACATCGTTGACAGAGGGGCCGTCCCGCTCGGGCGGCCCCTCTGTGTGATTTCACCCACGGGGTAACGACGTCGGTCATGAACAAGGATCAGCTGCAGCGCTTCTCGGAGCTTCGCGAGAAGGTCCAGGAACTCAGGGGGTATCTTTGACCTCGACACGCGCGGTGAGAGGCTGAAGAACCTCGAACAGATGATGACAGCCCCTGATTTCTGGGATGATCAGGAGGCCGCGCGCGAGGTGATCGACGAATCCAATCGTTTGAAGGGGTGGCTCGAGCCGTTCGAGGACCTCGACGAGGGGGTCGGCAATCTCGAGACGCTGCTCGAGCTTCTGGACATGGAGGACGACCCCGAGCTCGTGGCCGAATTCGCGCGGGGGCTGGAGGAGCTGTCCGGGGGCGTCGAGCGAATGGAGCTCAGAACCATGCTCCAGGGTGAAGACGACCACCGCGAGGCGATGGTCACGATCAACCCGGGTGCGGGCGGACTCGAGTCCCAGGATTGGGCCGAGATGCTCATGCGCATGTACACGCGATGGGGAGAGCGCCGAGGCTACACCGTGAATGTGCTCGACCTCCAGCCGGCCGAAGAGGGAGGCATCAAGAACGCGACGCTCGAGTTCAAGGGCGAAAGCGCCTACGGGTACCTCAAAGCCGAGGGTGGCGTCCACCGGCTGGTCCGTATCTCACCCTTCGACGCGCAGTCGAGGCGTCATACGTCGTTCGCCAGCGTCTTCGTCTACCCGATCGTCGAGGACGACATCGAGGTCGAGATCGACGAAGGGGATCTGCGAATCGACACGTACCGGGCGTCGGGGGCGGGTGGACAGCACGTAAACAAGACCGATTCGGCGGTGCGCATCACGCACGCGCCGACCGGGATCGTTGTCGCGTGTCAGCAGGAGCGGTCGCAGCACAAGAACCGGAGCACCGCCATGAAGATGCTCCGGGCGGCGCTCTACCAACGGGAAGTGGCCGCGAGGGAGGCCGCGAAGAAGGAACTCCAAGAGGGCATGAGCGATATCGCCTTCGGGAGTCAGATCCGCTCGTACGTCTTCCAGCCGTACACGATGGTGAACGACCATCGTACCGAGTTGAAGATCACCGACGTGCATGGAGTCATGGATGGCGATCTCGACCCCCTCATCGAAGCGTATCTCAAGCAGACCGGAGCCGCAGCCGCCACGTAATGGACGACCTCAGCCAGGTTCTGCGTCACCGCCGAGAGAAGCTCGCCGCGCTTCGTGAACGGGGAATCGAACCGTTCGCGTACAACTTCAAGCCCACGTCGACCGCCTCGGCTGCCGTCCTAGCGTTCGAGGAGGCCGAATCCGGCGAGGCCCTGAGCGAATCGGGCCATGGAGCGACGCTCCGGGTCGGGGGCCGCATCGTCGGGTGGCGCGACATGGGGCGCAGCATCTTCGCCCACGTGGAGGACGCGACCGGTCGAATCCAGCTCTACTTCAAGAAGAACGTATTGGGCGACGAGAGCTTCGAGGCGCTCGGTCTTCTCGACGTGAGCGACTGGATCGGGGCCGAAGGGCGGACGTTCCGGACCCGCACGGGTGAAGTCACCGTGCACGTCGACGCATGGACGCTGCTCACGAAGTCGCTCCGCCCTCTCCCGTTCGGAAAAGTGGAAACCGATCCCGAGACCGGGGAGCGCATCGTGCACTCCGGCTTTCAGGACCAGGAGACCCGGTATCGCCAGCGGTACGCGGACCTGGCGGTTCATCCCGAAGTCCGCGAAGTCTTCCGGCTCCGGTCAAAGGTGATCTCGACGCTCCGGCGCTTCCTCGACGGCGAAGGATTCCTCGAGGTCGAGACCCCTGTGCTGCAGCCGTTGTACGGGGGTGCGTCGGCCAAGCCGTTCGTCACCCGACACAACGCGCTCGACCAGACGATGTACCTGCGGATCGCCGACGAGCTGTACCTCAAGCGGCTGATCGTCGGGGGTCTCGATCGGGTCTACGAGATCTCGAAGGACTTTCGCAACGAAGGCTTATCCCGGGTGCACAACCCGGAATTCACCATGCTCGAGTGGTATCAGGCGTTCTCGGACTACGAAGACCAGATGGAGCTCGTCGAACGCATGGTCCTGTGCGTGCTCGACGGGGTTCTGGGCACGCGCGCCCTCGAGGTTGCGGGCCGCGCGATCTCGGTAGAGTCGCCGTTCCGCAGACTTCGACTGGTGGACGGGCTCTCGGAGGCGCTCGGCCGAGACGTGCACGAGCTGTCCGAGGGTGAGCTTCGAGAGGAGGCCGAATCCAGGAAGGTCCCGGATCTCGACGGGGCGGGGCGCGGCAAG
>JAOTVL010000087.1 GCA_029863525.1 Gemmatimonadota bacterium | reverse complement strand
ACAGCCAGCTCATCGCGCAAGGCGTTGCCGACGTCGACCAGGCGTCCCTGGAGGCGGGCCACCTCTTCGCGGAGGGCCACGTCGTCCTCGACCAGTTGCGTCGCATCGATGTCGGGCAGCTGCTCCGACTCCTCACCCGGCAGCACGAGCGCCTCATCGGCCGCGTCGCCGAGCGCGAGCTCACCGAAGGAAGTCGATGCCCTGAGCAGCAACACGGTTCCGATCGAGTCGATGATCTCGTTGGTCTGCCGAACGAAACTCTCCGAAGCGAGGCGGCCGGCCGCGGGAAGGCCGATGAGGGTCAAGTCGGTCTCGCCGGACTCACGCTCGACGGCCTGGGCAAACGACTCGCCCGGAACGGCCTGAACGATCTTGACCGACGCGCCGAGGCGCTGGTCTTCGACCAAGTCCTCCATCGAGTCACGAATCGCACCCGCGAAGACGGACTCACCCTCGTGCGACCGGAGCAGCCTCACACTCGCCCTGCGCCAGGGGTCGGCGGAGGTGAGAAACCGCACCAGTGCCAGGGCGAGGTTGGCGTTTCGACCACCGCCCTCCATCCAGACGTCGATGGTCTTGAATCCGCCGTACTCCCGTTCAGTGTCGTAGTCCAGAACGAGGAGGTTCAGGTCCATTTCGACCATCGAGTCGAGCGCCTGATGGAAGGTGTCGGGCGAACGACTCCTGCGTGACCATCCCAGGAGCACCGTGTTCGGCTCGACCCCTGCGAAGCCATGGAGTCGGGCCACATCGATCATGCCCGAATGCAGGTCCTCGCACTCGACGCGGTGCGTGAAGAAGCCGACCCGGGCTTCGGGCGCCTCGACCGGAATCGGTCGGGTGACGCCCGACGACCCAGGCTTGGCCACCAGTTCGACGTTCGACACCAATCCGCGCCGATATGCAAGCCAATCGCCGAGTCTACGAAGGTGAGCCCGCCCCTCCGTCGACCCTGCGAACAGCAAGATGTTCGGCCGCCAGTTCCGCTGGTGGACCTGACGTGCGACCAGGCGGCTCAAGGCGATCCGGGACACGGACGACCAGACGCCCTCCCAGGTGTCGCCCGACGCGAGCGTCAGCTGTCTGCGGGCCAGCGCGAGGTACAGCGTGCCGAGGACGACGGTCGCCGCGAGCATGGCGAGCAAGTCCAGCTGGATCATCACGACGAAGCACGCCACCGCCCCGAGGAGGCTGACCGAGGACGGCACCCTGAACTCGGGTCGGAAGTCCGGGCTGGCCCAGCGCTCGATCGCGCAGCTCAGGTTCAGGAAGCCGTACGTCGTGATGAAGAACATCGAAACGATGCGTGCAATGACGTTCAGTTCGCCGATCAGGATCCCGATTTCGGCGATCACGAACGTGACCAGGAGCGCGTTGCGTGGCTCGTTGCTGGGCCCGAACCCTTTCGCGAAGAAGCGAGGGGAGATCCGGTCGACCGCCGTGGCCTGCAGGATGCGCGGCGCCCCGAGGATGCTGCCGAGCGCAGAGGAGATCGTGGCGCCCCAGATGCCGGCGACCACGAGCGCGGGGAAGCGCGCGATGTCGAGAAGAACGTTCGGGTTGTCGCGCAATGATTCTGCGGACACGGTCTTCGACAGGAAGGCCGCCAGCGCGATGTACACCGCGAGACCGACCATGATGGCGAGCATCGTGCCGACCGGGATCGCTTTCTTCGGGTTCCTCAGGTCGCCCGACATGGAGACGCCCGCCTCGAACCCGGTTACCGCCGGGAAGAAGATCCCGAAGAGCACGATGAACGGGGTCGCCTGAGCCACCGTGACCGTCGTGACCACCGGGGCGAGATCGTGCGATCCGGTGACGATCGAGAGGAGCGAGAGCCCGATTGCCGCCATGATGTAGAACTGGGCCTTGAGCGCGAGCGACGTGCTCAAGAACGTGACGACGGTCACCGCCAGGAGCGTGATCGACCCGGTAATGCGGATCGTGTCCTTCGTGACGGCCCAACCCCAATAGCCGAGGAAGCTCTCCGAGAAGCCGATCACATAGAGGCTGACGCTGAACGAGAGCCCCGCGAACAGCGCCAGGCCCAGCGTGCCCCCGATCGGGAGCCCGAGGCTCCGGGAGATCATGTAGTACGTTCCGCCGGCCTCGACCCTCTTGTCGGTCGCGATCGAGGCGACGCTGAGCCCCGTGCAGACCGAGATCAGGTGAGCCACCGCGATGATCCCGATGGTCGCCGCCAGCCCGGCCTGCCCGATGATGCTGGGCAGGCGCAGGTACATGATGACGCCGAGGATGGTGAGGATCGATGGCGTGAAGACGCCAGCGAACCACCCGAATTTCCGAGCCTTCGCCATACTGCTCCGGTAGATGGACGGCGTACGGCGAGAAACTGGCGGGTGGGGTCGCCGCGGGCCAGGCCACGGAGCCCTGCCTCCACGGCGCTCAGGGCGTACTATGAGCGAGCGGCCCGCGAGGGTCGGTCGGCAATCCGCCCCGCGATCTCCGATGTGCGAGTCACCGCGGGTGGGGCCTGCGATCGCGCGGCAATGAGCCAGGATACCATGAATCCGAGCGTGTCATGAGACGGACTCGAGCGAGCGCTTCCTCCCTGTTGGCCGTAGTCACGATGACGTTCGGCTGCGCATCCGGCGACGCGCCCGATCCCGACGCGATGCGGGGGCGGTCGGAGGCCGACAGCCTCACCCTCCGCTACTTCGGCGCCGCGGGATGGGAGATCTCGAGCGGGGCGCTGGGCACGGACGAGCACGTCGTGGTCCTGGTCGACCCGTACCTGACCCGCGCCAACTACTCTGGAGCGCCGAGCGCGGACGCGACGGACACGCGCCCGGTGTACACACGCGCCGACACGCTCTTCAGCGACACCGACGTGATCGACGCGCAGGTCGACCAGGCGGACTACATCCTCGTCCAGCATGCGCACCCGGACCACGTCATGGATGTGCCTTACCTCGCACACCGAACCGGCGCCGTGATCATCGGGCACGAATCCACGATCAATGTCATGCGGGCGTACGACGTGCCGGACGCTCAGCTCATCACCGTCCGAGGAGGAGAGGACTACGACTTCGGAGACGTCTCGGTCCGAGTCATCCCGAGCCTCCATAGTCCCCTGAACGACAAGCGGTACTACCAGTCGGGGGTCGTGGCCGAAGGGGTCCGACGGCCCCTCAGAATCGATCAGCTCGTTGAAGGTGGCTCGCTCATGTTCCTCGTGCGGATCGGAGGCCACGAGGTCCTCACCATGGGTTCGATGAACTTCATCGAGCGCGAGGTCGAGGGGCTACGGCCGGACATCGCGCTCGTCGGCGCGGCGCCCTCGCACCTCGAGATCACCGACTACACTCCTCGTCTCATGCGGGCGCTGGGCTTCCCCCCCGTCGTGATCCCCACGCACGCGGACAACTTCCGCGTTCCGTACGGTGCGCCCACGGCCTACCGCACCGAATGGGTCGATGCGTTCGCCGCCGAGGTGCGCGTCGCGTCACCCTCCTCGCGGCTCATCGTCCCGCGCCATCTCGAGCCGATTCGCATGTCGGTGCGGAGCTCGACTCCTCGATGATACGCAGTCATGCGCACGACCGATCGCGTGGCCCCAGGGAGCCATCGACCACTCCCCGGCGACCGCGCCCGGCTATCGCGTCTCGTTCATGGTCTGGCCGAGGAACCGCCTGGCCTCGTGCAACCCTTCGAACGACTCGCGATCGACCCATATCTCGGTGAGTGACCGATAGGCATCGGCGGCGGCCACGTCGTCGCCGAGCTCGACCCTCGCCCGCGCCAGCCCGAGAACCGAGCGAGGGCGCCGCGGCATGCGGAGCAACGACGTCTCGAACATCTCCGCAGCCCGAGCAGGCTGCCCGAGCTCCAGCAGGAGCTCGCCGAACAACTCGTGGACCGGCTTGATGGGATTCGCAGCTCCGCGTGGCGGGGCCATCGCATCCACCAACGCGACGGCCTCGTCCATGAATCGTGTCGCGACCTCGGCGTGACCCATTACGGCGTGCAGAAGGGCGCTGACCTGTTTCGACATCACCTCAGTGTAGCCGCCGTCGCCACCTTCCACGCGACGCCGCAACTCGACCTCGGCTTCTCTCAACGGTCCCTGGTCCCCGAGCCGGGCCGCGCTCAGGCCGGTCGCCAAGAGCTCCGGTGCCGTCTCACTTTCCGAGATCGGCCCGACGCTCCACTCCTCGGTCTCCACCGTGTAGCGCGCCCTCAAGAGGGCGTTCGTGCTCACCGCCCTCGCGACGCCAGCCTCACCGCGTGCTCCGCCCTCCACGAAGCCCCCGTGCTCGGCCATCTCGTCGATGCGCTCGATCCACAATCGTGCCTTCTCGTAGTCCCCCAACTGCAGATCGCCGTACTGACCCCAGTCGAGCGCATGGATCGCGTCTCCCATGCTCTGGCCCGGCTGCCACAGGTCACGCGCGGCGTCGTACGCCGATTGATTGTGGTTCGAGACGTAGTCCCACATGCCGTGTTGAATGAAGATGTGCGTCGGCATATGCCGCGCGTGTGACACGGCCGGGGCGATGTCCGCAAACCGATGGGCAGCGGCCAACGCGAGGGGAGCGTGCAGCGGATCGTCGAACGCGTGGATCGTGTAGTGCACCGCCCCGGGGTGGTCCGGGTTCTGCTGGCTCAGCTTCAAGGCGATGGTCCCCGCCCGGATGTTCAACCGCCCGCTCAGGTCACCGGTCGCGGTGACCGCGCTCAGCATCGACAGCGCGTAAAACGCTGCAATCTCTGAGTCATCCGGATACCGATCGTGTAATCGCTCCATCGCATCCATGTAGCCGACCCGCCGGGCCACGTGGTCGCCATCTCCCCATAGGATCTCCACCGCGTCGAGGAGTCCCTTCTCACGATCCGTCGGCGCCTTGGCGAGGCGGGCGGCACGCGTTGACGCGAGTCGTTTCAGTACCCGACTCGGCTCGGTGGCATCCATTTGGGAAACCAGTGGATGATTGTACGAAAGAGACTCGCCCCAATACGCCAGCGCGAAGTCGGGGTCGACTTCCTGCGCCGCCTGGAACTGCTCGATCGCCTGATTCCATCCGAAGCTGTGGAGGATCGCAACGCCTCGCAGGAAGTGCTGCTGTGCCTCTCCGGTCGCCGAGGTCGGGAAGTCGATCGAACCCACGTTGTCGAACTGCCCCTCCACGGGTAGCACGCCGAAGATGACGAGCGCCGTGAAACCGAGGAACGCGC
Source organism: Gemmatimonadota bacterium (assembly GCA_029863525.1). Classification (GTDB taxonomy): domain Bacteria; phylum Gemmatimonadota; class Gemmatimonadetes; order Longimicrobiales; family Gaopeijiaceae; genus UBA2589. Next base: position 9,341 of record JAOTVL010000087.1, on the reverse strand, counting down.
GTGAACGGACCATGTGATGATCTCCCTGCTAGAGGTTGGCTACCGCGGCAGCGATGTTGTCGAGTGCGAGTCGGATACGACTCCGCTGCGTCCCCAGATTCATTCGCATGTAACCCATACCGCCCGTGCCGAAGCCATCACCGGGGCTGAGAAACACGCCCGCGTTCTTCGCGAGCCAGCGCTGCACCACGTCGCCGGGCGTGACCGGGGCTACCGAGCTCACGCTCTCCTCGGCGGCGATCCGCTCGGCGTCGATCCCCTCCATGATCTCTCGGACGTCGACCCAAGCCAGATACGTGCCCTCGGCTTTCGTGTAGCTCACATGCGGCACATGGTCCCGGATGTACGACTCCGTGAAGTCCTGATTCGCGTCGATGTAGGGGAGTAGTTGATCGAGCCAGGGCTCACCCTCTGTCAACGCCGCATGGTTCGCGACGAGGCCTAGCGTCGGGAGGTCGGCACGACTGTTCGCCTTAACCCGCTCTTGGTAATCCGGATTGGTCGAATACCACCACGAGACCTTCATGGCAGCCAGGTTGAACGACTTGCTCTGAGCCTTGAAGGTCAGGCTGTTGTTCACGATGTCCCGATCGGGCAGCGACGCGAACGGCGTGTACTTGTGGCCTGCGTTGACGAAGTCGCAGTGGATCTCGTCGGCGAGGACGACGACACGGTGCCGGAGGCAAATCTCTCCCATCCGCAGGAGCTCTTCCTCCGACCAGCAATTGCCGGTGGGGTTTTGCGGATTGCACAGAATGAAGACGTTCGACCGTGCCGCTCGCCGCTCGAAGTCGTCGTAGTCGACTTCATAACGACCATCGACAAGGACCATCGGGCTGTCTTCGGCGACGGTGCGCGTGAAGCGGAGATCAGTGTAGAAGCCGTTGTAGACAGGTGTCGTCATGAGCACGCGTGAACCCGGGGGCGCGAACGTCAGCAGGGCGGCGATCAAAGCCGGGTGCACTCCCGTCGTCCATACGAGATCGTCCGGGTTGATCTCGATACCGTACCTGCGCTGGTTCCACTCGGCGACGGCTTCGGAGTATTCGGCCGGTCGCCTGAGATAACCCCAGTTCTCGTGTGCGCAGCGATCCGCGAGCGCCCTCGTGATGCAAGGAGCCGCGCGGAAGTCCGTGTCGGCGATTCCCATACCGACCTCGATCGCGTGGCCGGCATCCGCCACCGCCCCGTCCCATTTCGTGCAGTTCGTTCCGAACCGATCGAAGATCTCGTCGAAGTCGAACTCCTCGCGACCGCTGAGCATCAAGCTGGATCGCGGATCGGCTGCTGAAACAGGCTGGATCCCCGCGGCGCCCAGGAGCGCTGTCGCTCCGGCACTCCTGAGGAAGGTCCGGCGATCGAAGTCCCGTCGGCGTGTCATCATTCCTCCCTCGCGTGGGCAAGTCGCAACGGCTCATATTCCACACCGTCGTCCGCTGGCGCAAGCGGAAGCCTTCAGCATATTGCGTCCAAGCTGCTGAGATCGACTCAAGGGACACACCTCATGCCGACGATACTCGAGCTCACCCAAATCAAGCGCCTCGTCGACGTGCCCGAGCTCATCCGGGAGATCGAGTCGGGGTTCGTGCTCTACTCCGGCGGCCACGTCACCGTCCCGCCCGTCGGCTTCCTGCATTTCGACGATCCACCGGGCGACGTCCATATCAAATACGGCTTCATCTCGGGCGACGAGCACTACGTTTTGAAGATGGCCTCGGCCTTCTACGACAACCCGTCTTCGGGGCTCCCCCCGAGCGACGGACTGCTCCTGGTCTTCAGTCAGAAGACCGGCGCTTTAGAGCTGATCCTCTTGGACGAGTGCTGGCTCACCGACATGCGTACCGCGGCCGCCGGGGCGGTCGCGGCCAAGCATCTGGCGCCAACGGGGGTCGACAGGATCGGCATCGTCGGAACGGGCGTTCAGGCCCGAATGCAGCTCGAAATGCTGCGCGAGGTCGTCGACTGCGGCGCATGCTGGGTCTGGGGTCGCAACCCCACCAAGGTTCGAGAGATGATCGCAGACCTGCGGGCGCGCGACACGATCCAAAGCTGGGGACTCGACATCCGTTCGGCTCCGTCACTCGACGAGCTGGTGTCCGAGTCCAGCCTCATCGTGACCGCCACCTCGACTCGAGCTCCCCTCATCCGCTCGGAGCACGTGAAGCCCGGAACGCATATCACCGCGATGGGCTCGGACGACCACGGTAAGCAGGAGCTCGAGGCCGATCTGCTCGGAAAGGCCGATGTCGTCGTTGCAGACAGTCGTGCACAATGTGTGGATCACGGTGAATGCTCCCCGGCCGTGCGTGACGGTTATCTCGCGGAGGAGGCCATCGTGGAAATGGGAGAGGTGATCCAAGACCCCATGCTCGGTCGGACGAGCGACGATCAGATCACGATCGCGGATCTGACGGGGGTGGCCGTCCAGGACATCCAGATCGCGAAGATGGTGGCGCGGGGCCACGCAGCCCTCGCGCGCGGCGCGGTCTAGTCTCATTGTCCGTTTCGACCGATCACCCCCACCGGGACTCTGCTCATGATCCGCGTTCGCACCCCAGCACTCTCGGTCCTGGCAATGCTCCTCGTTTCCACTCCGGCACTCGGACAGCTTCCCCGAGCGGAGCAGACGCGGCCCGAGAACGTCGTGCTCTCGCATCGCCAAGAAGACCCACTCATTCGACAGCGGCTCGCCGATCGCTTCGACAACCTCCTTCCCGAGCTCATGAGGCGAGAGGGCTTCGACATGTGGCTGGTGATCACGAGAGAGTACAACTCCGATCCCGTCTTCCGGTCGATGGCGCCGATCACGACGTATTCGTCGCGCCGACGTACCATTCTCATGTTCCACGACCTCGGTCCTGAGCGCGGCATCGAGCGGATCAGCGTGGGTCGATCGGACTACCAGGGCACGTTCGACGTCTACCCCACGCACAACGACTCGCAATACGTGAACCTCGCCCGCCTCGTAGAAGACCGCGATCCGCGACGTATCGGCATCAACGTGTCGGATCGCTGGAATCACGCCGACGGGTTGACCCACAACGAGTACCTGCGGCTGACCGACGCGCTGAGCCCCAGGTATGTAGACCGTCTCGAGTCCGCGGAGATGCTGGCCGTCGGGTGGCTCGAGTCGAAGCTGCCGCGCGAAACCGACCAGTACCGGAGCGTGATGCGGATCGCGCATCAGGTGATCGCGGAGGCGTTCTCGAACGAGGTCATCGTTCCGGGCGTCACCACGAACCAGGACGTCGTGTGGTGGATGCGCCAGCGAGTCGCGGAACTCGGGCTCGGTCAGTGGTTCCACCCCTCGGTGAACGTGCAGCGCCGTGGGGGCATCCCCGAGCCGGGGCCACACGGCACGGTCATCGAGCGGGGCGACATGCTCCACACCGACTTCGGAATCGTCGCACTCGGCTTCTCGACCGACACCCAGCACAACGCATACGTACTGCTACCGGGTGAGACCGACGCGCCCCAGGGCCTCAAGGTCGGCCTGGCCAAGGCCAACCGGCTTCAAGATCTGACCATGATGCATGGGCCTGCCGGCGCCACTGGAAACGAGGCCCTGGCAGGCGCGCTGGCCCAAGCCCGAGCAGAGGGCATCGACGCCACCATCTATTGTCACGCGATCGGCTACCACGGGCACGGAGCCGGACCGCCGATCGGCATGACCGACTACCAGGGCGGAGTCCCGGTGCGGGGAGACTACCAACTCCGACCGAACACGTGGCACTCGATCGAGCTCAACGCGCGTCACGCCGTTCCGGAATGGGATGGCCAGGAGGTCCGCTTCGCGTTGGAAGAGGACGCCGCCCTACTCGTGGACGGATGGGACTGGATCGACGGACGGCAGACGAGCTTCTACTTGATTCGGTGAACCGGAGACGGATCGTTCGGCACCGCGAAGAGCTTGAGACTCGCTTGCATGGTCGGGCCCATCAGTACCGCGAACATGAGCGTTCCCAGACCGATCGAGCCGCCCAGGAAGGCCGCCGCAGCCAGGACGGTGACCTCCACACCGATGCGGGCGCGGCGCAGGCTGGTGTCGATCCGTCTCGATAGGCCCATGGCGAGACCGTCGCGAGGACCCGCCCCGAGTCGTGCTCCGATGTAGACCGCCGTGCCGGCGCCGATCACCAGAATGCCGACCGTGAACTGGAGCACCCCGGTCCAGGTGCCATCCGCCGTCGGTAGCCACGGCTGAATACGAAGGAGATCCACCCAGGGACCGATGATGAGCATGTTGCAGATCGTCGCGAACCCCGGGCGCACTTCCAGGGCGAGACGGCTGAACACGATCAGAATCAGTCCGACGCCCTGCGAGATGCGCCCGAAGCTGAGCCCGGAGCGGACGCTCAGCGCCTCGTGAAACGACGACCACGGGTCCAGGCCGATCTTCGCCTCGAGCATGAGGGCGATCGCGAGTCCAAAGAGGAACAGGCCGACCTGGAGCCTCGCCACGTCCCACCAGAAGGACCGAGTGCGGAGGATCTCGACGACCGAGAGCCGCCGCACGGGGCCCGGATGGCTCGCCTCGATCAACCGCCCAACTCGACGAACTCTATCGCGAGCGCGTCGGGGCCTTCGAACATGAACGCACGTCCCTCGTCGACGACGTGGATCTCCTCGACGACGGTCACGCCCCGCGCGGTGAGCCACGAATACCAGGCATCGACGTCGGACACGGCGAAGCCCACGTGGTCGAGGACTTGTCCCCGCGAGGGAACGAGGCGTTGGGGGGCACCGCACCGTTCGAGCACACACTGCCGTGGATAGAAGGACATGGCGCCATTGGCGTGACGCACGGTCGCCCTCGGCTGACGAATCGTTCCGGCTCGCTCGAGCGAGGGCCAACCCGCCGCCCCCAGCTCGGCCTCACACGGCTCGTACCGGTGGCGCCCCGAGGTCGAAGCGTCGTCGTCGCGAGCGGGCGGGAGCGTCATGCCGAGGTAGTCGACGTACCAGTTCGCCGCGCACTGGGGCTGCTCATGGAAAAAGTGCACGTGCGACAGGGACGGCGGCGTCGTCGGGCCACCCGTGAGCTCGAAGAGCGCTCCATCCGGACCGAGCACGTAACTGAATCCGCCGGGCCGCGGCCCCGGAGATTCTGCAACCGCGATCTGAGCTTCCGTGAGTGTGCCCGGGTACGGTGTCAGACCCGACCGCCACACGCCCTGCTGGTCGTCCGGCCCCGTGAACAGAGTCAAATGGCGCACGCCGATGGCGGCGAGCTCGGCGTCGGAGTCGGTCGTGTTCAGGAAGGCCCCGATGTGCCAGAACGCGCTCTGGGCCGCGGGACGACCGAGCGTAGGCTCGAACGCTCCGGCCGGTTGCTCGGTGACCTCCCTCAGCACCAGGAGCATCTCGGCTTCGACCGAGGGCATTCCCGCGAACGAACCCCGAGCCGCCGTCGGCCACAATCGAAGGTACCAGTCGATGGCTGCGTCGACGTCGACCGAGTTCAGCCCCACGTGGTGGAGCGCAGGCGTGTCCGAAGGCCTCGTCGATGACGCGGGCGCACGCTCACCACCTGTGCAGGCCGCTGCCGTCGCGATCAGCGCAACGAGCGGCATTCGTCGTCCCATGACTCGTCGCCTTCGGCGTTAGAACACGCCCGTTGGATACACGCTCTCCGGATGCCAGAACAGCCACTCCTCGAGGCCGGCGTCCTCCACGGCCCGGATCTGATCGAGAATCTGCGCGGGACCGTACACCGTGCTCCCAAGCGTGAAGGCTTGGAGCCACGGGCGGATCGTCGCCACCGCGCCGTCGACGCGACCGACCCGGGTCACCGCGCTGTCCATGGCGGTGCGCACCAGCCGGTACGGCTCAGCCTGGGGGTCGGGGATGTCGAAGTTTCCCGCCCGGTAGAGCGAAGGATACACCATCGGGAGCAGCACATCGGTCACGCGAACGAGTTCGTCGAAGTCCTGCCCGATGCCCGAATGCCCGGAATCGGTGATGACGCGCCCGAAAACGTCGGCGGTGATGGGGGCCTGGTGTGTCGCCAGCACGGTCCGCGACTCCGCGATGAAGTCCTGGATTCCTTCCCCCCAGGACCGACCGGCCTGCGCCGGGAACACCATCGTGGCCCGAACCGAGTCGGACACGTCGGGAAAACGCACGTAGTCCCACTGGATCTCCGCAAAACCGATCTCGAGGGCCTCTCGTGCGAGTTCCACGTTGTATTGCCACACATCGGGGTGGAACGGGTCGACCCACGGCCGGTTGTTCTCCGGGTCCAGCCACACGCCGCCGTCCGACGTGCGGATCGCCCACTCCGGCCGGGCCTCGGCGAGGACCGGATCTCGGAAACAGACGATGCGCGCGATCGGGTAGAGCCCGTGGTCGAGCAGGGTCTGCAGGAGGCCCGGTAGATCCGCGATGTATCCACGGTCCGACCCGACTTCACCGACGAGTGGGACCGCGCTCGCGTAGCTCACCTCGCCTCGCTCCTTCACGTCGACCACGAAGGTGTTGAGGTTGGAGCCGTCGGCGAGCTCGAGAAGACTCGCGAGCCGGGTCGGCGAGCCGGCCGCTTGAGCGTTGACATAGACGCCGCGAACCACGTCTGGACGCGGAACGTGACGGACGTCGTGCTCCGGGCTCAGATCGGTGGGCGACGGGTCCCCGCAGGCGGCCGAGAGCAGGCCGAGTAATGCGGTGGCGACCGTGGCGAGGCGCAAATACATCTGTTTCTATGCCCCGTAGGCGTGCCCGCTGTCAAGCCACGGCGCGCGACCCGCTCCACGGCATTGCCCCCCGATCCCGTGCGGGTCACGTTCGGCGGACCACCCGCAGACTCGGAGCCAGCCGTGGAACGTCGCGAACTCTTCCGCATCCTGGGCGCGTCGGCCGCGCTCGCCGGGCTCTCCCCCGCGCAGCTCGCAGCCCTGTGGACGTCCGAACGCCCCAGCTCCGCGAGGCGGGCGTTCTTCAGCGCGGAACAGCGTGCGGCCGTCGATGCCATGGCCGATCTGATCATCCCAGAGACCGACACCCCCGGCGCGTCGGCTGCAGGTGTCACCGACTTCATCGAGGTCATCGTCTCCGAATGGTACGATTCCGACGACCGGGCGCTCTTCATGCGTGGGCTCGATCATGTCGACGAGCACGCGATGGCGCTCACCGGCGTACGCTTCGCCAGGTCGAGCACCGAAGCGCAGACGGCGATGCTGAGCGGCCTCCAGGCGGAGGGCGCCGCGCTCGTCGAGGCCGAACTGAACCCGGACGAGGACACGCCGCCTCCCTTCTTTCACCGCTTCAGAGGCCTGGTCCTCCACGGCTACTACACGTCCGAGATCGGCCAGCAGGAGCTCATGTTCCTACGGCTGCCCGGTCGTTTCGAAGGGTGCGTCGACCTGGAGTCCGTGACGCGGCCGCGGCCCGAGTCATGGCCACCCGAGGGTGCCGAGTCGAGGCAGGGAGGCACCCGTGGTTAGACAGGAGCGGTACGACGCCATCGTCGTCGGGTCGGGCATCACCGGAGGCTGGGCGGCGAAGGAGCTGACCGAACGTGGAATGAGAATTCTCGTGCTCGAGGCCGGTCGACCGATCGATCCGGAGCTCGACTACGTCATGCTCAAGCAGCCCTACGAGCTGCGGTTCAGGGGACGCCGGGACCGGACGCGTCAGGAGCGTGAGCGACCGATCCAGCGGACGTGCTACGCCTGCGACGAGTGGAGCGAGCAGTTCTTCGTGCGTGACGATCTGAACCCGTACACGACGGCCGAGGGCAAGCCGTTCTCGTGGATCCGGTCCAGACAGGTCGGCGGCCGGTCCATCGTCTGGGGGCGGCAGGTCTATCGTCTCAGCGATCTGGACTTCGAGGCCAACGCGCGGGACGGCCACGGGGTCGACTGGCCGATCCGATACACGGATCTGGCCCCCTGGTACGACCACGTGGAGCGCTTCATAGGGGTGAGCGGCCGGGCCGAGGGGTTGGCGCAGCTGCCCGACAGCCGCTTCCTCGCGCCGATGGAGCTCAACTGCGCCGAACAACTGGTACGCGAGCGCCTGATGAGGCCCTACGAGGGCGATCGGGTCCTCACGATCGGCCGTTGTGCGATCCTCTCGGAAGATCATCGCGACCGGCAGGCGTGCCACTACTGTGGCACCTGCGAGCGCGGGTGCACGACCCACTCGTACTTCAGCTCTCTCGCCGCGACGCTCCCCGCAGCGGCCGCGACGGGCCGCATGACGCTCCGCCCCCACAGCATCGTCCACAGCGTCGTCCATGACCCAGCCACCGGACGCGCGGCGGGCGTGCGGGTGATCGACGCCGAAACGGGCGACACGATGGAGTTCCGAGGCCGGCTGCTCTTCATGTGCGCGTCGGCGCTCGAGTCGGCGCGGATCCTGCTCAACTCGGCGAACGAGCGGTGGCCCGACGGGCTCGCGAACTCGTCGGGTCAGCTCGGCCGGAACCTCATGGATCACACCATGGGAGGTGGCGCGAGCGGCCTCATCGACGGCCTCGAGGACAAGTGGGTCTATGGCCGACGTCCGAACGGCATCTACCTCCCCCGCTTCCGGAACGTCACCGATCAGCATCCCGACTTCCTCCGTGGATACGCCTACCAGGGAGGAGCTTCACGCGCCGGCTGGGGCCGAGGCAACGCGATGAGCGGGTTCGGAGCCGACTTCAAGCACGCTCTGCGCGAACCCGGTCCGTGGCGCATGCGCTTCTACGGATTCGGGGAGTGCCTGCCCCGTGAATCGAACTACGTCACCCTCGACCCGAATCAGGTCGACGCATGGGGCATCCCGGCGCTGCAGATCCACTGCCAATGGAGCGAAAACGAGAGAGCGGCGCTGAAGGACATGTCCATCCAGGCCGCGGAAATGCTCGAAACGGTCGGAGCGCGCGACGTGGAATCGTTCAAGGAAGACAACCCGCCCGGGCTCACGATTCACGAGATGGGCACCGCCCGTATGGGGCGCGACCCGGACACCTCGGTACTCAACGGCTGGAATCAGTCGTGGGACGTTCCGAACCTGTTCATCACCGACGGTGCGTGCATGACGTCGAGCGGAAATCAGAATCCGAGCCTGACCTACATGGCGCTGACCGCCAGAGCGGTCGATCACGCGGTGAAGTTGGTCGGCGACGGCGAGCTCTGACCCGAGCTTCCGACGCCCGATCCTCAGCGGGGCGGGAGCGCCGGGAGCTCGCGGATTCGGATCGATCGGAACTGGATCGGGTGGCTTTCGCTCTGGAGCGCGACATATCCGCCGGACAGGGGAGACCCGTCCTGCTTCACGGATGGGTCGAATCCGTTCACTACCCCTCCCCCCACCACCGGCCGCTCGTACGACATGACCGTATCGGCGTCGACCAC
>JAOTVL010000203.1 GCA_029863525.1 Gemmatimonadota bacterium | reverse complement strand
TCGGCACGAAAAGGCTATTTCGAGCTGGCGGGGAAGGGCACCATCTTCCTCGACGAGATCGGCGACACCAGCCCCGATTTCCAGACGAAGCTGCTGCGCGTGCTCCAGGAGCGACGCTTCTACCCAGTGGGCGGCGAGCAGCCGCGCACGACCGAAGCGCGCGTCATCGCCGCGACGCACCAGCCGATCGAAGAGCTCATCGAGGAAGGTCGATTCCGCGAGGACCTGTATTTCCGCCTCAAGGTCGTCGAAATCGAGGTGCCGCCCCTCCGTGATCGAAGGGGCGACATCGAGGCCGTGGCCACCGCGCTCCTCGGAAGGATTCGCGAGGGAACGGGGCGGGACATTCGGCGCATCTCGGACGACGCGGTCGAGCAGCTCCTGGAGTACGATTGGCCAGGGAACGTGCGAGAGCTCGAGAACGCCCTCATGCGCGCCGCGATCGTCGCACGCGGCACCGTCATCGGATCGGATCACCTGATTCTCGAGGGTGCCTTCTCCGCCGGTCCCGACGACATGACCCTCGACGCCGCGCTTCGCCGACACGTGAGGCTCGTTCTCGATCGCGTCGACGACGACGAGACCGCGGCGGCGGCTCTGCTGGGCATCACGAAGAAGGAGCTGCGCAAACACCTCGCGGATTGACCGCGGGGGCGGGCCCGTCTAGCATCCCTGCATGGCCAAGAAGACCCCACGCTCCGATGCGCCCGCCGCCCTCAAGTTCACGAAGGTGAACGCGATGCTCGGCCTCGGGGGCCTGGTGGCGCTCACGTTGGGCTACTGGCTCCTGGCGCAGGGCTCCATCACCGCGGCGCCGCTCCTTCTCGTGCTCGGGTACGTAGTCCTGCTCCCGATGGCGATCATCCGCTAGGCCTTCGACTCGGGCAGGTCTCTCTCTCCATGTCTCGAACACCCCTGTCCAGTCCGACCGCGTCGGCCATCGGTCCGTATTCGCATGCGATCGATGACGGCACGCACGTCTTTTGCTCCGGTCAGACGCCGATCGATCCGGCGACCGGTCTCCTACGGGACGGAGGGGTCGGGGACCAGACGCACCAGTGCTTCGACAATCTCTTCGCCGTCCTGGCCGACGGAGGCCTGACGTCGGACGACGTCGTGAAGGTCAACGTGTACCTGACCGACATGGGCGACTTCGCGGAGATGAACGAGGCATACGTGACCCGGTTCTCGGCTCCGCCGCCCGCGCGCACGACGGTCGGCGTCGCCGCGCTGCCGATGGGCGCGCGCGTAGAGATCGAGCTGGTGGCCAGGAAGCCCCACTAACTCCAACGACGGTTCAGTCACCATGAACGCTCGGACCCGATTCCGCGGCGACCTTGCCGCGCCCGTGCATGCCTCCGCCTCGAACGCTGGGTCGCGGCTCACCCTCCTCCTGTCGCTCTCGCTGGCGCTGTCGGTAATGCTCGGCGCCGCCTTCGCGCCGAGCGCGCTGGTGGCGCAGGAGGAGGCCGATACGACGGAGGATCGGTCGGAGTCCGGTCTGCCGCTGGCACCCGGCCAGGAGCTCCGCTTCGAGGCCACTGAGGGAACGTGGACGTCGTTGGACGTGAGTCCGGACGGCCAAACGCTGGTGTTCGATTTGCTGGGGGATCTATATACGCTCCCGATCAGCGGCGGTCAGGCGACCCGGATCACCTCGGGCATGGCCGTCGACGTGCAGCCGCGATTCTCGCCGGATGGCGACGCGGTCGTCTTCGTGTCGGACCGCTCGGGCCGCGAGCAGGTGTGGACCCTCGAGTTGGCCACGGGCGACACGACCCAGGTGACCCGGGGCCGCGGCGCCGATGTCTTCTCGCCGGAGTGGACACCCGACGGCGACTACCTGGTGGTTCCGAAGTCGGGGCGTGGCGAAACGAGTGGGCTCTGGCTGATCCACACGGACGGCGGGTCAGGCGTCCGAATGCATGGTGTGGACGGCGCCTTCATGAACGGGCCGGCCTTCGGTCCCGATGGCCGGTACATCTGGTTCGCGCAGCGCCAGGGCCGGCATCAATACAACAACGCGATGCCGATCTACCAGATCATGCGCTACGACCGGGACACCGGGATCGCGCAGGCCATGACGGGTCGAGTCGGGTCGGGCGTTCGCCCGGCGTTGTCGCCGGACGGTCGCTGGCTCACGTACGCCAGCCGCTCCAACGGAGATACCGGGCTTCGCCTCCGCGACGTCGAGACCGGTGAGGAACGGTGGCTGGCGTATCCAATCCAGCGCGACGACATGGAGTCCGTCGCCTCGATCGACGCGCTCCCGGGCTACTCGTTCACCCCCGACTCCCGCGAAGTCGTCATCTCGTACGCCGGAAAGATCTGGCGGGTACCGATCGACGGCAGCGGCCAAACGGAGATCCCCTTCCGGGTCGACGTCGACATGGAGCTCGGACCGCGTCTCGACTTCCGCTACGACGTCGAGGCCTCAGCCACCTTCACCGCCCGGCAGATCCGGGATGCGGTGCCTTCGCCGGATGGCTCGCGGTTGGCGTTCACCGCGCTCGGCGACCTGTACGTCATGGACTTCCCGGACGGGACTCCGGCGCGCATCGCCGATTTCGACGGCATTGGGCTCCACCACCCGTCGTGGTCGCCGGACGGGACGCGCATCGCGTTCGTGAGTTGGAACGACGCCGACGGTGGGCACATCCACGCGGTCGATCCGGACGGCGACGACTTGGACCAGCTCACGCCCGTGCCGGGCTACTACCGCGAGACCGGGTGGTCGCCGGACGGAGCGCGCATCGTGTCGATCCGTGCGGCGGCTCGGGACGTACAGGAGTCGCTCGGCAGCTTCGGCGGTGGCCTGGGCACCGAGATCGTCTGGGTCCCGGCCCAGGGCGGCACCGTGACCGCGGTGGCCCCTCAGGACGGGCGTGCCGGTCTGCACTTCGTGCCGGGCCGAGCCGACCGCATCTACGCCACGCACCGACAGCGAGGCCTCGTCTCGTTTCGCTGGGACGGAAGCGATGAAGAGAGCCACGTCATCGTGCGGGGCGAGGCACCGGTGGGGGGAGGAGAGCCGGGACCGGCCAACCGGATCTACATGGCTCCGGTGGGCGACCAGGCCCTCGCCCAGATCGGCATGGACCTTTGGCTGGTGACCGTGCCGATGGTGGGTGGTGACACGCCCTCGGTCTCCGTCTCCAGCCCGTCCTTCCCCGTGACCCGCCTCAACGACGACGTGGGGGGAGAGTTTCCCGTGTGGGAATCGAACGGGCGGCGGCTACGCTGGTCTCTGGCGAACGCGCACTTCGTCTATGACCTGGATCGTGCGGAAGCCGTGCGCGACTCGCTGGAAGCCGTTCGCGACTCGCTGGAAGCCGCCGAGGAGGCGGAGGAC
>JAOTVL010000202.1 GCA_029863525.1 Gemmatimonadota bacterium | reverse complement strand
CGTGGGTGCTTTGGCGCTGGCGCCGTCGGACGTGAACGTGGTCTGGGTGGGCTCCGGGGAGGGCGATCCCCGCAACTCCGTGTCCTACGGGCTGGGTGTGTGGCGTTCGACGGACGGGGGCTCGTCTTGGACGCACCTGGGTCTCGAGGGGACCGAGCGGATCAAGCGCATCGTGGTCGATCCGCGCGACCCGGACGTCGCCCTCGTGTGCGCGATGGGGAGGGAGTGGGGTCCGAACCCTGAGCGCGGTGTCTTCAAGACCACGGACGGAGGGCGGAGCTGGGACCACGTCCTCTTCGTCGACGAGGACACGGGCTGCTCGGACATCGACATCGACCTATCGAACCCGCGCAATGTCTACGCAGGCATGTGGACGTTCAGGCGGCGCCCGTGGCGCTTCGACGACGGTGGCAAAGAGACCGCGCTGTACGTATCGAGGGACGGCGGTGACAGCTGGAAGAAGATCACCACGACACCGGACGAGCCGATGGCGCGCATTGGCCTCAGCGTCGCGCAGTCGCGGCCCAACGTCGTCTACCTGATCACCGAGTACCCGACGGCGGGATCGCTCTTCCGATCCGAGGACTACGGCGAGAGCTGGACGATGGTCAACGACGACAAGAACACGATCAACTTCCGCCCGTTCTACTACTCCGACGTCTTCGTCGACCCGAGCGACCACAACACGCTCTTCACGCTCTCGGGCGGCCTGGCGAAGTCGACCGATGGTGGTCGGACGTTCGAGCGCATCGCCCGCGACGTTCACGGCGATCACCAGTCGCTCTGGATCGATCCGGCCGACGGGGAGCACGTCCTGTCGGGCAGCGACGGCGGCATGCAGGTCACGTACGATGGCGGCGCCAACTTCCACATCTTCCGAAACTTCAGCCTCGCCCAGTACTACCACGTCTTTGTCGACGACCGCGACCCGTACTACGTCTGCGGCGGGCTCCAGGACAACGGCAACTGGTGTGGGCCCTCGCAGACCAACGAGCCCGCCGGCATCATGCCGGGCACCTGGTACACGGTCAGCGGAGGCGACGGGTTCTACGCGGTGCCCGTGCCCGGCCAGCCGAGCCTCGTGTACTCCAACGCGCAGGGGGGCTACTTCCGGATCACCGACACGAATTCGGGACAGACTCGTTCGATCGAGCCGTTCCCGTGGATGGTCGGGTCACAGGGCCAATCGATGGCGCAGGCACGGTACCGCTTCAATTGGGACGCCCCGATCGTCATCTCACCGCACGACCCCGGCACGGTCTATTGGGGCGGAAACGTGCTCTTCCGGAGTCGCGACTTCGGCCATAGCTGGGACGTCATCAGCCCCGATCTCACCACCGACGATCCCGAGAAGCAGCGCGATTCGGGCGGTGAGATCTACAATGACAACACCGCGGCCGAATTCCACACCACCATTCTGACCGTCGCCGAATCGGAGGTCGAGGCGGGCGTCATCTGGGTCGGCACCGACGACGGAAACGTGCAGATCACGCGAGACGACGGGGGGACGTGGACCAACGTGCGTGACCGCGTTCCGGGGCTCCCCGCCGAGACGTGGATCGGAAACATCGAAGCCTCTCCCACGGAGGCGGGCACCGCGTTCATGGCGGTGGACAACCACCGGCTCGACGACTTCACCCCGCACCTCTACGAGACGAGGGACTACGGCCGCACCTGGAGAGACCTGTCCGGTGGACTCCCCCAGGACGACTACGTGAAAGTCGTACGCCAGCATCCCGAGAATCCCGACCTCCTGTTCGTGGGGATGGAGCGCGGCATCTACGCGTCGTGGGATCGGGGCGAGCGCTGGATCGACATCCGTGGGAACCTTCCTCGTGTGTCCGTACGCGGCATCAGGATCCAGAGGCAGTACAACGACCTCGTCATCGGGACGCACGGGCGTGGGGCGTGGATTCTCGACGACGTCCAGCCCCTGGTCGAGCTGGCCGAGGCGCTCGACGGCGACGCCCACCTGTTCGACATCCGACCGGCGACGGAGTGGGAACGATGGGGCAGGGGCAGCAGCCTCGGGCAGAGCTCATTCCGGGGGACGAACCCTCAGCCGGGCGCTTGGATTCACTTCTATTTGTCCGAGCGTGAGGCATCGTCGATCGGGTCCGATGGCGTGTCGGTGCGCATCAGCGACGCGCGCGGCACGACCGTCCGCGAGTTCCAACATCCGGAGACGCGTGCCGGCATCAACCGGGCCGTCTGGAATCTGCAGTGGGAGGGAGCCGAGCCGGTTCCGGGTGAGCAGCAGGGCGGGGGTGGCTTCTTCTTCGGCGGTTCCAGCGGACCCCCTGCGGTGCCGGGGACCTATACGGCCACGATCGTCGTGGGTTCGAGAGAGCTCTCGAAGGACTTCACGCTCCGCGGCGATCCGAACGTGGACGCCTCTCAGGCCGTCTATACCGAGCGGTTCACCGCGGCGATGCGGGCGCGCGACCTCGAGACGCGGCTCAATCGTATGGTCGGGACGATCATCGACCTCGAGGGCCAGATCGATGGACTGCTCGAGTCGATCGAGGGCAAGCGGCTCGCGAATGAGCAGCAGGTCCGCGCGACCGCGGGCGACGCCCAGGAGCAGCTGACCGCGCTCGGGGCCGAGGTGCGCCGGCCACCCGGCAGCATGGGCTATCGTGATTGGCCACGGCTCGTCGAGCAGCTCACCCGGCTCTCGCGTGACATGCAGGCCCCCCAAGCGCGACCTACTGCGGGCCAGCTCGAGGTCCTGACGGAAGTGGAGGCGGCCGCTGCGCAGCGCGCCAACGAGCTGAGCACCATCGTGGATGGCGTCATCGCCGATCTCAACGAGCTGCTGGAGGGCGCGCCGAAGATCATCACGGACTGGAGGCGCATCGTCAGCTGAGTTGGCACGGGTCGGGTGCGCACGGCGCATCGGGCATCGGGCCGCGAGCCGCGAGCCACGCATGTAGCGAAACGGAGCAGTGTATCGTTGTGATACACGACGGCTGTCGCACTCCGCGGCACCACGGGCCGCCGGGTGCCGGATGGGCGTCTCGTTCGTACTATGGCGTAACCCGTTGCATAACAGAGTCTTGCACTCCGACGTTCGGTGAGCCGTGAGGGTGGCACGCGGGTTGCGTTAGGAGGGACGATCACCGCCCCCCACCCAAAGAAAGAACAAGGAGCTTCGATGTCGCCGGAGACCACGGCCGTCCTTCTCATCGGCTACCAAAACGACTACTTCGCACCCGATGGCGTGCTGCGCTCCGCCCTCGAGGACGGACATGGCGTCGACGGGGTGCGCGAGAGGACCAGCATGCTGCTCGATGGGTTGCATGATCTGCCCACGATGATCGTGTCCACCCCGATCGCCTTCACGAGCGATTACCGGGAGCTGGTCGACCCG
>JAOTVL010000086.1 GCA_029863525.1 Gemmatimonadota bacterium | reverse complement strand
GGCGAAGAGGGCGACCCACCCTCGCGTCCACGCCATCTCGGCCTTCTCGGTGCGGTCGGGGCGAACGATTCCGACGAGGTCCCGCTCCGTCGTCGACGCCATCACGAGCAGGACCGAGTCGAGCGACGACATGGCCGCGGCAACCATGGCGACGAGCAGGAAAGCACCCGTTCCCGGTCCGAACACGTCGGTAAGCAGGGTGGGAACGACCAGATCCGTGTCTTCCAAGCCGCCGGGCAGCACCCTGCGCGCATAGATGCCGACTGGAATCAGCAGGGAGAACACGGCGCCGAAAGTAATCGACGACACGAGCATCCCGGTCCGGGTCGCGTTCTCGCCCTCCAGCGCGAAGAAGCGGGAGAGCTGTCGGGGGTCGACGGCGAACTTCACGAGGCCCGCGAACATGGTGCCCATGAGCACGGGGATCGCGACCCCACCACCCCAGGTGAACAGGGCTTCTCCGCCCGGCTGAGCTCGGACTTCACTGATTGCTCCGAGTCCTCCAGCGGCATTTACCGTGCCGACGAACAGGAGTAGCGCCGCGAAGATCATAACCACGCCCTGCACCGAGTCAGTCTTCACGACGCTGATGAAGCCGCCGACCATCGTGTAGGTCATCACGACGAAGAAGACGATGACGATGGACACCTCGTAACGGATCTCGAGGAAGGTCTCGAGCAGGTTGCCGATCCCTTTGAAGACCGCCGTCATATAGAAGAAAGAGGCGACGATGACGATGAGCGCCGACAGGACCCGTGCGGGGGTGCTGCCGAACCGGAAACCAATGAAATCAGGGAGCGTGAGCGAGTCCATCTCCTTGGTGAAGCTGCGCAGGCGCGGCGCAACGACGAGCCAGGCGAAGACGGAGAAGGCTACGGCCGTGGGGATGAAGAGCATCCACGGAATGCCCCAGTCGTAGGTCTGCCCGGCGAAGCCGACGAAGGAGTTGGTGCTGGCGTATGTGGCGAAGAACGAGATGCCGAGCACCCAGCCGCCCATACCCCTTCCACCGACGTAGTAGTCGGCGAGCCCTTTGGTGCTCTGCTTTCCGGTCCACGCATGGTGCGCGAGCATGACCGTGTAGAGCGCGAGAAGCGAGTGGACCATCCAGTACTCGCGTAGGTTGGCGAACACGGCTTCGATCATGGATTCCCTTCTTCAATGAAGAGGTCACGCACGGCGGGCTTCGTCACTTTGCCCATGGCGTTTCGGGGTAGGTCGCCAACGATCCGAATGTCCTTCGGGACTTTGTAGGGCGCGAGCCGCGACTTGGCAAACGCGATCAGCTCGTCGGTCTCTACCACCGACGAGGGCTCGCACACGACCGCCGCACTCACACGATCGCCCCACGCGGGGTCGGGCACGCCCACGACCGCGCAGTCGGCGACTCCCTCGAAAGAGCGCAGCACGTCTTCGATCTCGAGTGCGGAGACCTTCTCGCCGCCGGTCTTGAGGATGTCGACGCTGGCCCTGCCCAGGATTCGATACGCACCCTCCTCCACCACCGCTCGGTCTCCGGTTCGGAACCAACCGTCGGCCGTGAAGGCGCGCTCGGTCTCTTCGGGTCGACGCCAATATTCCGAGAAGACGGCGGGGCCTCGCACCTGGATCTCGCCGGCTTCTCCTGCGGGCACGGTGCGCTCCTCCTCGTCCACGAGACGAACGTCCATTCCCGGCAGCGGAGTCCCGACGAAGCCCGGGCGGCGGTGCCCGTCGAGCGGGTTCGAAAGACCCATGCCGATTTCCGTCATTCCGTACCGTTCCAAAAGCGTGTGGCCGGTGATCCGCTTCCATCGTTCGAGCGTGGGGACGGGAAGCGCCGCGGATCCGGATACCATCAGCCGACACGCCGCCGCGCCCGCGGACCAGTCGCGCCGGACGGCCGGTGGTGCCTCGTCCCACGCGTCGATCAATCGCCGATACACGGTGGGCACGGCCATGTACAGGGTCGCGTCGCCGCGCACGAGACGCTCCCAGACGTCGACGGGACGAAACCGGGGCAGGATCTCGCACGTGGCTCCGTTCCAGAGAGCGGAGGTCAGGATGTTCACGATCCCGTGCACGTGGTGCAGCGGCAGGTGCAGCAGGATGTGATCGCTCGAGGACCAACCCCAGGCCGACGTGAGCGACTCGACTTGGGCCCGGATGTTGGCGTGGGACAGGACGACGCCCTTCGGACGCCCCGTGGTACCCGACGTGTACAGCATGAGGCTTGGGCGTCGCTCGTCGACGTCCGGGAGGGCGCCCATGGGGCCGGGTCTCACGAGTGCGGGGGTCTCCAAGAGCGGGAGGCGACGCTCGTCGGCCAAATCGGAGATGCGCTCCGTGAGCGTGGGGTGGACGACGATCGCTTCCGGTCTCGCGTCATCGAGCACGTGGGCGAGCTCGGCCGCCGGATGAGACGTCGCGAGGGGCACGCCGAAGCCGCCTGCGCGCCATACAGCCCACTGCGTGGCGACGTATGCCCAACCCGGGGGCACGAGGTAACACACCCTCTCTCCCTCGAGATCGTCACGGCCCGCGAGGAGGCGGGTGGCGGCCGCCCCTGAGGCACCGATGAGGTCGTCGTACGTGAAGACGCCGCCGGGCGCGATGATGGCGAGGTCGGCGCCGAACGACTCTGCGCGCGATACGAGTTCCAGGCTCAACGATCTTCGGGTCGTGAGGGTCTGTGGGCACCGACGCCGAGGGGCATCGGCGGGCGCGCCCGCAGGATGGTCGTCGGTCGGCCGTGCGTGGGGCGGGGAAACAAACGCTTCGAGGGGGCGGAAGGCAAGCGTCCCCGGGCCTTGTCGTCTCGGGGTCCGATCACTTACGGTCCTGCCCCGGCCCGCACGAGGACGAAGATGAAGCAACCGCATTTCGAGCACCAGAAAGAGCACCTCGAGCGTGTGAGGGACGGCTACCCCCCAGCCGCACGTCTCGGGGTGCGGTGGATCCCGTTCCTGTCCGGAACCGCATCCAGGGAGGGGCTGATCCCCGTCGCGTAGCCTTCGCGACAGGCGCCGCCGTCGATGAGTGGGATCGTCCAAGCGCTACGGCAGGCGAGGGTTGGTGCCCGAGGTGTCGCCGTCGTCTTCTCCGCGAATCCCATCCACGACACCGGGGGTGGGCAGCGGAGCGCTCAATTGGCGATCGAGCTGCTCGCACGCGACCATGCGGTGGTCTTCGTGAGCCACGGCAAGGTCACCGAAACGGTGGACCTCCGTTTGCGCTACGACCACACACACCTCGTGCGACTCACACTGGACGAGGCGACCCGGCCCGACGTTCTGCGTGAGATCGTGGACTCTGCTCGAGGCGGGCTCGTCGTAACCCAGGTGCCGGTCGCCTCGTGGATTCCAGTTCTCCACGCGGCAGCGGGGAAGGGGCTCGCGACGGTCTATGATTGTGTGGACCGATGGGACTCCGAGCTCGGTCGCGGGTGGTATCGCCGTGACATCGAGGAGGACGTCGCTCGAGCCTCTTCGACGCTCGTCGCCTCCGCGCCGGTATTGGTCGATCATGTCGAGATGCTGACGGGTCGAGCGACGTTCCTGCTTCCGAACGCGTACAACGCCCGCGTCTTCGACCTCGATCGGCGCGGGGACCGGCCCGGCGACCTGCCCGACACGGGCCGCATCGCCCTCTATGTCGGCGCGCTCTGGGGCGGGTGGCTCGATTGGGGTCTCGTGCGCCGAGCCGCGCACCAGCACCCCGACACGACGTTCGTCTTCATCGGCGACCACAGAGGGGAGGGTCGACGTCTTCCGGCCAACTGCGCGTTTCTCGGTCTGAAGCCGCAGACTGATTTGCCCGCGTATTTGGCCCATGCAGATGTCGCCTTCCTACCGTGGAAGACCAACGAGTTGACTCATGCAACGAGCCCCCTGAAGGTCTACGAGTTCGTCGCCATGGGGCTCCCCGTCGTAGCACCGGCGATCGAGCCCCTCGTCGGGATTCCGGGCGTGCGCACCTTCCCCGACCCGGCTACCCTCGCCGGTGCGATCGGGAGCGTGGATCGCAGGGCCCTCGCGGAGGAGGAGCGGACGGCGATGCGTGCCTTCTCGCAGTCGAACTCGTGGACGCAACGGGTCGATCGACTTCTGGAGATCACGGACCGAGAGGAACCACCCCCTGCCGTCACGCAGAGAGGCTGGGTCCGTCGACGGGCCCACCTCTCTGTCGTCATGCCGAGCTTCAACCACGAGGCGTACGTCGGAGAGGCGATCACGAGCGTCTATCGCCAGACGCTGCCGGCGGGCGACGTCGTTGTGGTGGACGACGGCTCCTCCGACCGGACGCCGGAGGTGGTGGAAGGCCACGCGCGCTCGACGCTCACACTACTGCGCCAGCCGAACCGCGGAGCGCACCATGCGTTGAATCGTGCCATTCGACTCAGTCGCGGCGACTATGTCGCGATTCTCAATTCCGACGATGTGTTCGAGCCGGAGCGGCTCGAGCATGCCTGGGCGATGACCCGAGAGAGGGGTGCCGCACTCCTGTGCGGGTCGGTGCGCCTGATCGATGCGGAGGGTGGCGTGGTCGACCCGGACCACGAGATCGCCGTCTGGTACCGCGAAGCAAGGGCGCTGGCTGGCCCGGTGTCGGCCATGAGGTCTTCGGACCACAACGGCTCGACGCTGTGGGATGTTCTGCGGCGCCACAACATCGCCGTGACGACCTCGAACTTCTTCTTGCACCGTGAGCTCTGGCGGCGGCTCGGCGGATTCCGGGCCTATCGTTACGTGCACGACTACGACTTCCTCCTCCGTGCCGTGGAGCTATGCCCGGACCGGGTGGTCTACGAAGACCGGCTCGGAGACGTCCTGTATCGTGTGCACGGGGTCAACACGATTAGCGAAGCGAACCGTCGAGCACAGGCGGAGCGGCGTGAGATGATGGGCGGCCTGGCCAAGCCGAGCCGCCGCCTGCGCAGAATGCTGGTCTCTCGGAGCGAACGGCGTGCGGTCGCCGAGGCGGTCCGGGCGTCCGATTCGCTCGACCCTGTCGGGATGTCGGAGCATCCCTCGAGGCCGAGCGCTTCCGGGCGTGACTCCGTTCGTCTCGGACTCCTCGTCGAGTCGCTCGGGACCGGTGGTCTGGAGGAGGTCGTCGCCCTGCTGGCGGGAGCACTCCCGTCGGTTGGCGTCGACCCGTGTATCCTCTGCGCGCGTGAGGGCGGTGCAGTGGCGAACCGACTGAAGCGAGCGGGCACGGACGTCGAGGTCCTCCGGGGTGGTCGCGGGGCATTACGGGGATGGGTGGAGCAGAGCGGGGTCGATGTCGTTTCGAGCCACTTCGGACCGGCCGCGATCGTGGCCGAGCTCGCCGAGATGGGCCTGCCGGTCGTCGAGACCGTGCAAAACAGCTACGCCTGGTTCACGGCCGACGACTGGGCACGGGAACGGGAGCGGGCACAAGCGACCCACGGCGTGATCGCGGTCAGCAGAGTCGCGGGCGCCTACTACCGCAGGCACACCGGCCGCGACCCGGGCTGGATCGTGCCGAACGCGGTCCACCCAGCCCGGGTAGCTCGTGTACCGCGCGGGGTCGCGCGGGCACTCCTCGGCATCGGAGAGGGTGTGCCGGTCTTCGCTTTCGTGGGGCGGGTCACGCAGCAGAAGAACCCGCGTGGATTGCTCGAAGCGTTCGCGTCCGCGGTGCGCGACCTGCCCAATGCGGTGTTGCTCCTCGCGGGTCCGGCCGACCGCAGCGCCTCCCTGCCGGAGCTGCGGAGGACGTACCGGGGCCTTTTCGACTCCGGTGCGGTGCGCACCGTCTCCGCTCCGAGGCACGTCGGCACAGTCCTTTCGGCGGCCGACGGGTTCGTCGCGAACTCCTTCTACGAAGGATGGAGCGTGGCTGCGTCCGAGGCGCTCTGGGTCGGTCTCCCTGTCGTGCTCAGCGACGTGGGAGGCAGCGCCGAGCTGGTCGGCTCAGCCTCGGAGCGCGGTCTCCTGATCCCGAATCCGAGCGGGGATCCGCTCGAGGTGACTCAGGCTTCTGTGACGCGGCCGCCGGTGAACGCGTGGCGAGAGAACGTCGAGAGTCTTGCTCGGGCGCTGGGGACCATCGCCGAGGGTCGGGAAGCATGGCGAGCCCAATCGACCGAGACCCGCGCCTGGGCCCGCGCCCACCTCGCACCCGAAGTGATTGCGGCGCGATACGCCGAGATCGCGCGGCAAGTTGTGCGCGGCTGAGCCGGCTCGGTTTCTTGCGCGGGGGAGGGCGCTTACCACCAGCCGATTCGTTCGAGCACGCGACGGCGCCATCTCATGCGGGTCAGCTTCCCGACCTCGGCCTGCCAATGCTCCGTTCCACCGGGAGGGACACCGGCCTGGACTCTTCGCCTGTGCATGTCGGAGAGGAGTCGCGCGAGGAGGTCGGGAGGTGGCGGCCAGATCATGTGGAGAAGCGGCTTCGCGGGCGCGTCCAGGTCGATCGAGTCGAACTCCTGTGGCCAGAACATGGCGTGCGGCGCAGGGAGCGTACCGAGACCGAGTCGTCCGCCGACGATGCCAATGGCGATCTCGTCACCCATCCAACGACCGAGCAGGATCGACCCCTTTAGACCCGGTCGCACCTCGTCCAGATAGCACGAGCGCCACGCGTCCATGATCTCTCGCGCCGGCGCACGACGGAAGCCGAAGAGGCCGCTGTTGGTCTTGAGATAGCGCTCGAGCTCGAAGCGCTCCATGAGTCGGCGAGTCGAGAAGCCGTGGTGGTTCTCGTCGTCTTCGCGCGTCAACTGCTCACCGAGCATCGCGACGTCGTGCTCCCCCAGCGACGCGAAGAGGTGGTCGAGCGGGCCCAGAACGATGCAATCGGCGTCTACGAAGACCACCTCCTCGAACGGACTCGCCTCGGCCACGCCGTACTTGCGGATGCGTCCCTGGAGGAAGCGATCGTCGATGACGCGAACAGCGTCGAAGACCGATCCGAAACGCTCGGAGGCGAGCCGCGCGAGGGTGCCGTCGGCCGCCAACCCGACCGGCAGCTCGGTATGCTCCCGGAGAGACAACGCCATGTCGACCGCCATCTCGAGGTAGCCCCGACGTCCTGTCGCGAGCGTCAGATAGCCGCGGGGCGCCAGCGTCGCGTCACCTGGCATCGGCTTCGCCTTCACCACCGGGGAGCCATCCGTCCTGGTGCCTCGGTCAGGCGGCCCGTTTCGCCACCTGCTGCTGCACCATCAGACCGAGGCAGGCCGCCCAGAACACCATGGCCAGCGACCAGAGAGCCTCGCCTTCCTGCACGAGGAAGGCCGCACCGGCCACGCAATACGCCATCACGAGGATCTCGGCGAAGAAGGTCCAATGGAGGGGACTGGTGTACGGCGTGTCCGCACCCATGGCGGCGATCGCGGCGTCCTCGTGCGGCGGTGCGAGCTTGGGCGTTCGAACGAACTCTCCTCCCGAGGACAACAAGCCCTGGATCTGACCGACGGTGTTGTTGACCATCAGCCCCATCCCCACGCAGAGGCCGGCGCCGATCTTCATGAGAGATCCGACGCGCCAGTCGGCCTCGCGCTCGCGCAGCGTCACGAAGAAGCTGATCAGCGCGGCCACGATCCCCAGCGACATGAAGCCCTGTAGCACCCAGAACAGGGTACGATCGACGTAGACGACCGCCCACGGCCAAAGGAGCAAGCTGGCCAGCAGGAGCGGGTGGATGGCGTATCCGGCGAGCATGAACGCTTCGTCCCAGCGGTCTTCGACGATAGCGCCGGCCGACATGACGCGCCGAGTCAGCTTCCGGAGACACTGTGCATTGCCCTTCGACCAGCGGCGCTGTTGGACTTTGAAGGCACGCATGTGGCCGGGGAGCTCATTGAAGACCATCACGTCGTGCAGGTATCGCCCCTTCCAGCCGGCGAGCGCGCAGCGGTAGCTGAGGTCCAGGTCTTCCGTGAGCGTATCGGAGGCCCACCCACCGGCGTCGTCGATCGCCGCCCGACGCCAGATTCCGCCGGAGCCATTGAAGGTGGTGACGTTGCCCACGAATTCACGGACCGGCTTTTGGACTTGGAAGTGCCGGTCGAGAAGGAGCGCCAGCGTCGCTCCGAGCCAGCTCTCGTCGTCGGCTCTTCCCCACGCCCATCGCGCCTGCACGAACGCGACCCTCGGGTCCTCGAACGCGTCCGACTCCACGAGGAGCCTGTGCAGGAACGTCGGCTCGGGCACGAAGTCGGCGTCGAAGACGGCTACGAAGTCGCTCTCGGACCGTGCGAGCCCCTCCGCCAGGGCTCCGGCTTTGTATCCGAGGCGGTGGTTGCGATGGATGTGCTCGATCCGCACGCCGTCGGCCTGCAGCTGCTCGACGACGCGTTCGACGATGGCTGTGGTTTCGTCCGTGGAGTCGTCGAGGACCTGGATGTCGAAGCGTTCCCGCGGGTACTCTTGAGAAGCGGCGGCTCGGATGATCCGGTCGGCCGCCGTACGCTCGTTGTAGAGAGGGAGTTGAATGGTGACGGTCGGAGCCCCGCTCATCGTATCCGCGGTGCCCACGGGGACCCTCGCCATTCGGGCCCTGATTTCAGCGCGGTGCGTGAGGAACCGCCCGAGCATCCTCAGCTCCACGAACGCGAAAGCCGCCCCGGAAAAGGCGGCGAATCCGTACAACGTGGTGATCAGAAGGGACATCGAGGGCGGGCCAGGGCGGATCGGAGGCGCAACACGTGGCGCTCAAAACGGTATTCAAAACAACGGGGTGGCGGCACCCCTCGGTTGGCGGACAGAGCCAGTTTCACTACCCAGCGATCGCGAGGTCGCTTCGTGTCATTTACGTGTGCGCCCGATCGTTCGTGCTTTCGACCACGACCGGGTGCTTGGAGGGATCATCGTAGAGCAGAGCCACACCGCCCCGCGCTCCGGCGTGAACCGGCGACGCGGAGGCCCACTGGGCCTTTCGGCGCTGGTGCTCGCGTGCGTCGCGGCTCCGCTCGATGCGCAGAACGGTTCGAGCACCTCGACCGATGCGCCGTGCTCGGAGGGCGTGGTCACGTCGATCGAGTTCGAGCGGCACGGCGTGTTCGACCCCGACGCGACGAGCGTCGGCGCGTTGGCGTGGACATACCGTGCTCTGAACCTCCTCCACGTTCGCACGGCCCAGTCCTTCGTGCGGAGGGAGCTGCTGTTCCAGGAAGGAGACTGCTTCGACCCGTTCCTGGTCTCCGAGTCCGAGCGGCTGCTGGATCGGTACGGGTTCCTGGCGAGGGCCGAAATCACGGATGAAGACGACGGCGCGGGTGGACGTCGGGTGTTCGTGGAGACGCAGGACGAATGGTCGACCAAGGTGGACGTCGGTGTCACCTACGACCAGCGATTGAATCTGGAGAAGATCGAAGTCACCGAAGAGAACTTCCTCGGCCAAGGCGTCTTCGCCGAGTTCACGCATCGGGAGCGACGAGAGACGCGGACCCAAGCCATAGGGCTCGCCACGCCACGCTTGTTCGGCCGCACCGACGCGAGCATCAAGTGGGGTCGAGCACGAGCGGGACAGATCTTCGAGCAATACCTCCGCTACCCCTTCATCGGGGAGACGGGGACCTACTCGATCCGCCAAGGCTACAGTCGGGGCACCCGCTACTTCGCCTATGCCACGGATGGTGACGAGGCGTTCACTCAGGTGCTCGTGCCCGCGTTTCGCGAGGTCGTCGAGCTGTCGGGGGCCCGGCGTTTCGGGGACCCCGGTCAGTCGGTCATCGCCGGCGTCACCCTCTCGCGAGACGTCGTGCGCTTCTCGGATGGACCCCAGGTCGCGCTGATCGACGACTTCGATGACCTGCAGCCGTTCCCCGGGGTGCCGCCAGGGCCGCTCACGGATCAGCTCAGGGAGTCGGCCGCGACGCGCTTGACGCTGCACCTCGGCACGCGGCGGTACCGGTATGAGCAGTATCGGGGGATCGATGGGCTACGTGATCGGCAGCTCGTGAGCCTGGGCTTCTACGCGGGCGTCAGCCTCGGGCGTGGCTTCTCCGTGCTCACGCCTTCCGGGGTCCCCGGGGTGGACGATCTCTTTGGTCGGGCTCACGCGAGCTTCGGTGCCCCCGTAGGCTCTTCGCTGCTGCACGGTGGATTCACCGTGGAGTCCCGGCACGACGACGGACGATGGCAGGACCTGCTCGGAGACGCTGACGCGGTCGCGTATCTGCGGAGCGAAGGCCTGCGAAGCCACACGATCTTCCTGCGGGCGTCGGTCGCCGGGGGCTGGCGCACGACGCTCCCGTATCAGCTCTCTCTGGGCGGTCGCCAGGGGATACGGTCGCTGGTCGAAGACCGTTTCCCGGGGGGGCGCATGATGCGCTTCGTCGTCGAGGACCGAGTCCTCTTTCCTTGGCCGAGCCCGGGTACGGCGGATCTCGGGATGACCTTCTTCGGGGACCTCGGTCGGGTCTGGCCGGGGGACGTACCGTACGCCGTGGATTCCGGCTGGCAGGCCGCCCTGGGCCTCGGGATCCGACTCGGGCTTCCGGCGGGCACGCGCAACATCGTTCGCGCCGACGTGGCATTCCCGGTGGGCGCGAGCGGCGGGAGCCCCATCTTCCGGATGACGTTCGAGGTGAACCGGCTCCGCGACGGCTTCTTCACGGAAGACGTGTTCCGGAGCCGTCGTTTCAACCTGGGCGCCGAGCACTTCTGATCGAAGAAGCGCGACCTAGGCGTCACAGAGTGAAGCCCGCGTCGCCGCGAGACCTCGCTGCGGCCGCCTGTCCCGTCGTTTCAGCGACGGAAGCGGAACAGCAGAATGACCCCGACCAGGGCGAAGCCGAGGGCGGTCTTCATGATGGCGTCGGTGTCCCACTCGGTCTCGTGTCCCTTCGGGGCCCGGATCTCCTGATCCTGGTGGATCGAGCAGAACGCCGAGCTAGACTGCGCCTCGCGCTTGCAGCGCTCGCCTTTTCTCGTCTTTCCCTCGCACTGAGCCACGCCGGCCTCCTGCGTAAAGTTGCGCGCTGATGTTTGCGTCCTCTGTACTACGGTTCGTGGGGCGATTCGGTTCACGGTCGTGGTTCGGGGCTCCCCGCGGTCGGAGTAGCGGACGTCTCGGCAATCCCTAGGTTGCCTCATGCCCTACATCCACCAGGTCCCTGTCGCCGAGGCCACTGGCCTCCTGAAGAAGCTCTTCGATGAAGCCGTCGACCGAGCGGGTCGCATCTGGCACATCGTCCACATCATGAGCCAGAACCCACGGACGATGGACGCATCGATGAAGCTCTACGGCGCCATCATGTTCGGACCGTCACCGCTTTCCCGGCGTCAGCGGGAGATGTTGGCGGTGGTCACGTCGAAGGCCAACGACTGCTTCTACTGAACGCAGTCTCACGCACATGACCTCCGGGCCGAGGTCGAGGATGATTTCGAGGACGCCGATGCCGCGGACGCGTTCGTGCATGCCATCGCGCGCCAATGGCGCGAGGCCGATCTGGAGGCCGAGGATGTCGCCCTGTGCGCCTTCGCGGAGGCGCTGACCTACCGCCGGAAGCCGCTGGGACCGGAAGATGTCGAGGCCCTGCGTGTCCACGGCTTCGACGACCGGGCGATCCACGACGCGACGCAGGTGATCGGCTATTTCAACTACATCACCCGGGTCGCCGACGCGCTCGGCGTGGAGCCAGAGGACTTCATCGAGCCGTGGGGGCGACTGCCCGCCTGACGCCTGAGGAGGGCGCGCTATATTGCGTGCCGAGCTCGCGCCGGTCACCCTCGCCCGATTCGCATCCATGGAAACGAAGCGCCCGACGATTCCCGCTGCCGAGGAAATCCTCGGAGGTTACTTCCCCGTTCTCGATCACGGCTTCGTTTCGCTGGTCGACTACATGGGGTCCGACGAGGACGTCGAGCGCGCGGCACGTGTCAGCTACGGCTTCGGCACCCGGAAAGTCTCTCAGACACGGGGGCTCGTCCGGTACCTGCGCCGACACCGCCACACCACTCCGTCGGAGATGGTCGAGTTCAAGTTTCACTGTGCCATGCCGATGTTCGTCGCCCGGCAGTGGATCCGGCACCGAACCGCCTCGGTGAACGAGCTCTCGGCGCGGTATTCGCTCATGCCTCTCCTCTTCTACATGCCGCATCGGGAGCAGTTCTCGCTCCAGAGTCGGTCGAACAAGCAGGGAAGGGAGGAGGGCGCACCGGAGGACGTGTATCGACGCGCCGTCGAGCGCTGGGAGGCTCTTCGGAAGGATGCAGGAGACACCTACGGGTGGCTTCTCGAGGAGGACGTCGCGCGGGAGATCGCGCGCATCGACCTCCCGGTATCGACGTATACGCAGTGGTACTGGAAGATCGACCTGCACAACCTCCTGCACTTCCTCTCCCTCCGTGTCGACCCCAGGGCGCAGTGGGAGATCCAGCAGTTCGCGGGGGTCATCGCGGCGATGGTCAAGCGCGTTGCGCCCCTCTCCTACGAGGCGTGGATCGACTACGACCTCGTCGCCGAGCCGGTCACCAGGGTGGAGCGAGAAGTGCTCTCGCGACTCGTCCGTGGCTCCGACGACGGACTCGGTGTCCGCGACGGCGCCGGGGTCAGCACGGAAGAGATGAAGGAGATGGGCCTTTCTCCCCGCGAGATCCGCGAGCTCGTTGAAAAAGTGAGCGCTCCGGACCATCCCGACTTCGAGCTGGACCTGTCGACGATGCGCTCGGCGGACCAAATGGCCGAGGCCATGTACGAGGCGGTGCCGAGCAGCTTCGAGTAGGGATGCGCCTACTTCACCCACACGGTCTTTCGGTTCGTGAACTCGCGAATGCCGAGCGGGCTCAGCTCTCGCCCGAAGCCGCTGTCCTTGGTTCCTCCGAAGGGCAGCCGAGGGTCGGACTTCACGATGCCGTTCACGAAGCAGCTTCCGGCGTCGAGCCGCTCGGCGGCGATGCGCTCGCCGCGGGCCCGGTCCCGCGTGTAGACGGCGGCGCCCAGCCCGAAGGATGTGTCGTTCGCGACGGCGATCGCGGCGTCTTCGTCGGGCACCGGGAGGATCGAAGCGACAGGCCCGAACAGCTCCTCCTCGTACGCGGGCATGCCGGCCGCTACGTCGGCGAGCAGGGTCGGCGTGTACCAGGCCCCTGGCCGGTCCGGAATCTCGCCGCCGGTAACGAGGGTCGCGCCTGCCTCGACCGAACGCATCACCTGGGCATGGAGCTGATCGCGTAGCTCTTCACGAGCCATCGGCCCGAGCTTCGTTTCCGGATCGGTCGGATCTCCCGGCAGCCATGCCTGCATCTGCTTCAGCAACTTCTCCTGGAAGGCCTCGCGCACCTTCTCCACCACGATGAATCGCTTGGCTGCGATACAGCTCTGGCCCGTGTTGTTGAAGCGACCCAGCGCGCACTGCTCGGCCGCGAGATCGAGGTCGGCGTCCTCGAGCACAAGGGACGGATCGCTTCCGCCCAGTTCGAGCACCGAAATCTTCAGCGCCTCGCCCGCGCGCTTGGCGACGGCCTTTCCGGCCTTCACGCTTCCGGTAAGGCTGACGCCTCGCACGCGTGGGTCATCGATGACCCGGCCGGCTGCCTCGACGTCGATGAAGAGGTTTGTGAAGACCCCACTCGGGTAGCCGGCGTCGCGGAAGAGGGCCTCCAGGTCGAGCGCGCATCCCGGCACGCCTGGAGCATGCTTGAGGAGAGCGACGTTACCCGCCGTGATCGCCGGAACCGCAAAGCGGATTACCTGCCAAAAGGGGAAGTTCCACGGCATGATCCCGAGCACGATGCCCAGCGGACGGTACGTCCAGTAGC
This sequence comes from Gemmatimonadota bacterium, assembly GCA_029863525.1. Classification (GTDB taxonomy): domain Bacteria; phylum Gemmatimonadota; class Gemmatimonadetes; order Longimicrobiales; family Gaopeijiaceae; genus UBA2589. Next base: position 1,092 of record JAOTVL010000086.1, on the reverse strand, counting down.
TTTTCGCCGCGTCGGTGTCGACGTCGACGGGCGCCAGGTACGCTGCTGCATGCTCGGCATAATAGTCACAGACCCACGCGCACTTCTCGGCCTCGCCGATCGCCTGGGTGATCGGCTTGCCCATTTCCGTGGTCATGCGCGACGCCAGCTCTCCCTTACGCTCACGGAGCAGGGCACCGAGAAGAGTCAGATATCCGGCGCGCTCTTCCACGCCGCGTCCGTGCCAGGACCCGAAGGCATCGTCGGCGGAGGAGAGGGCCTGCTCGAGCTGCGACGCGTCGAGGAAGGCATGCGTAGAGATCGTTCGACCGGTCGCGGGGTTGATGGCTTCGAAGGACATGGGTGCTTGGCAAGGCGTTCATGTGATCGACGGGCTCCCGAGCGCACGCAGTCGGGCACCGGTGGAGCCGCAGATCGGCGTACCCCGGTCCCTCGAATTGTTCGACCTCTCGTGGATGGCGTTCTCAGGAACCGTCGTGTCCTCCCCGGTCTTGGACGTTTGCCGTATGATTCGACCGTGATCAAAGGACCCGCATGACCAAAGCCCTTCCGAGCCTCGACTCCGGGGAGCTCGCGCCCCGCGGCGCCCAGGACGGGACCTCGGCACGAGCCGCGGCCGATGCCCCGGAGGTGCTGCTCCGGGCGCTCGATCAGCTCTGGTTCCAGGTAGCCGGTACGATCTGCAACCTGCGGTGTCGGCACTGCTTCATTTCCTGCTCGCCCGAGAACCACTCCTTTTGGTTCATGAGCCGGGACGAGGTCGGCGCGGCACTCGAAGAGTCGGCGGCTCTCGGTGTGAAGGAGTATTACTTCACCGGAGGCGAGCCCTTCATGAACCGCGAGATGATCGGGATTCTCGAGGACACGCTCCGGCTTGGTCCGGCGACCGTCCTGACGAACGCGACGATCATGCCGCAGCGAACCGTCGACGAACTTCGACGTCTTTCCCGAGCCTCTCGCTACACGCTCGAGCTACGCGTGAGCATCGACGGCGTGACCGCCGAGATGAACGATGCCATCCGCGGAGAGGGGTCGTTCGATCGAGCGCTCGGGGCGGTTTCGCGACTCGCCGCCGCCGGCTTCCTGCCCATC
>JAOTVL010000006.1 GCA_029863525.1 Gemmatimonadota bacterium | reverse complement strand
CCGAGCTCGGGTAGACGCCTTCGGTCTCAGATCGATGCGGTGCGTGAGGCCGGCTACGAAGACCGCTTCGTCTTCTTCGCGTCGCTCGACATGAGCAATGTCGGTCCGGGATCAGGCGCCCGCATCGCTGCGCAGCTGGAAGAGGATGTCGCGGCCGGCGCGGTCGGGATCGGCGAGATCGGCAAGTCGTTCGGCCTCTCCACGACCAAGGCAGACGGCTCACGTCTGAGGATGGACGATCCGGAACTCGACGTGGTCTGGGAGACGGCGGCTCGGCTCGGGGTCCCGGTCTTCGTGCACACCGCCGATCCACCGGAGTTCTTCGAACCGCTGGACTTCACGAACGAGCGTTGGCTCGAGATGGCGCTCTTCGAGCGTCGTCGGTTCAACGACCCGACCCGCTTTCCGAGCTTCGACGACCTCATGGCCGAGCGGGACCGCATGATCGCGAAGCACCCCGAGACGACGTGGATCCTGGCGCACATGGGGTGGCACACGCACGACCTGGCACGCCTGGGGCGGATCTTCGACCAGCACCCGAATGTCCATGCCGAAGTAGGCGCGGTGCTCTACGACCTCGGGCGGCAGCCGCGCTTCGCCGCGCAGTTCTTCGAGAGGTACAAGGACCGCATCCTGTTCGGGAAGGATTCGTTCCAGCCCGACGAATACCCCTATTACTGGCGCGTCTTCGAGACCGCCGACGAGTACTTCGACTACTACCGCGACTATCACGCGTTCTGGAAGCTGTATGGCATGGACCTGCCGGACGACGTGCTCCGCGCCATGTACTATGGCAACGCGCTGCGGATCATTCCGAGCATGCCCGTGTCGACGTTTCCCGGATGAGCGCCGCCGAGCCCGGCCCTCGGCTCCCATCGCTCGCCGGGTCCTCGCTCTCGCACACTGGAACCCGAGTGCTCTGCGGGGTGGCCCTGACCGCGTTCGCGCTCGCAGGATGCGGAGTAGGGAGCGAGGACGACGCAGGGGCCCCGGAAGCGAACGCGCGCGCGTCGGCCGCAATGACCGTCATGACGACCGGCACGGACGACTACTGCGACGTCCCCGCGCTCGCGCTCGACGTGCTCGCGCACCAACCGACCGGTGACACGCCCGCCGTGGACGACGTGAACTGGTTCGCCCGCCCCGTGCCGCACGACGGCGACGAGTGGATCATCGCCTTCGCGAGCCACGACCAGAACTACCTCTTCGACCTCACCAACGGGATTCGCGTGCGGATTCCTGATCGCTCCGACGCGGTGGCGACGCCGGACGGCCGCTACATGACGGTGCCGTCGTACTACACGCCGGATTCTACGATCCGCTTCTATCCGGTCGAGCCGATGCTGGCCGCCCTGGGCGGCGGCACCGACGCGGACGGCCTGGAACCGGCTTTCGTGCACGATCACCCCTCGATGAAACGCGTGTATTACCAGTCCACGGCGCTGGTCTCGGAGGAGCGTGAAGGGGACGCGCTCCGTTCCACCTATCGCCTCATGTTCTCCGGCACGTCCGACCAGACTCAGTTCCGGATCGTCGACTACCTCTTCGAGCACGATGCAAGCACAGGCGCCCTGCACGGCGTAACCCCATCCGATCCGATGACGGTCTGCCCCGAGGTCCAAAACGATCTGAACACGCCGTTCATCTCGAAGGACGGTCGGTACGTGGCGGCGTACACGAGCGAGCAGTCGGGCAACCGATATTCCCCCGGGGCCTCGCTCAAGATCTTCGAGCTGACCGGTACCGACCCCGGTCGCGGAACGACGAGCTGCGACGAGGTCGTGGATCTCGGCTTCGCGGCGGGCAAGGCGGATTTCAGCTTCGACAACTCCATGCTTGCCTTCCACCTGAGCCAGGGCGCCTACCTCACTCCGTTCGTGAACGGAGGGCTGCCCGGCAACACGATCACGGACGTGATGGTGGCGCGTCTCGAACGCGACGAGGCCGGCGACATCGTCGGGCACTCGGGACTCCAGCGCGTCTCGACTTCGCTGACCCCGGGGATCGGGAGCTATTTCCCCGCCTTCTTCCCCGACGGCAGCCTCTTCTTCCTCTCGAACCGAGTGGCGCGCGAATCGACGGACCCGAAGGAGTTCGACTTCCGGGTCGTCGACCCCGTGTCTCGAGCGTGGCGAACTGCGACCCTCGATACACCGGAGCGCGCGGCGCTCTGGGCGGAGCTCGGTCGGATCTGGCAACGCTCCTGCGTCGGCTCGCTCCCGTCCGATCCCGAAGGGCCTTTCCCGCTCGAGGACCACGAGGTAGCCGCACAAGCGATGGCGTTGTCCGTGCCCCAATGTCAGGCCCTCGTGCGCGACGCGCAGGCGGGTGAGCACTCGGGGGGAGTCGACTGGGACGCGCTCGACGCCCTGTGCCGCGCGATCGACTCCTAGCCGCTCAATTCAGGAACGCTTCGAGGAAGCGTCGATAGCCGTCGGCGCTCCGATATCCGGGCAGGACCGACGAGACGCGCCCGTGCGCGAAGACCAGGATCGACGGTGCGTGGACCTGGGCGTCGCGGAGGATGAGCTCGGCCGATGCGACCTCGCGCAGCCCGCGGTCCGGAATTCCGGCGCGCTCCGCCGCACGCTGGGCGAACGCTCGATCCGCGCCCGCGAAGAGCACCGGTTCAACCGACAGACCCAGCGCGCGAGCCGCCCGCTCGACCTCTCCGTATCCATCGACGGAGAGCGGCATGTGGGGTGACCAGACGTACACGACGAGCGCGCCGGTCCGCGCGAGACGCGCTCGCAGGACGCGGTCCGTGAACCGAACGACGCCCCTGTCGAACGGCTCGCCGATCTGGTCGGCATGCCCCGACACGTCCGCGGCCGACGCCGAGGCTCCGAGCATCGGTCCGTGCGTCCGGATGGATGCGTCGCGCGCTAGGAACGCACACCCGTCCAAGCCACTCGGGAGCGGCTCGCCATCCAGGATCCGCGTCAACGCAGCCGGCTGCCCCGCCGCCCCCGCGAGCCAGACGAGCCAATCGCCGCTTTCACCCACCGGAATGCGCACGCTTCGTCCGCCGAGCGCGTCCGGCGGGCCTTCGATCGACGGGCCTCGTCGGCCCAGGGCGTGAACGGCGACAGCCAGCGATTTCGTGCACCCGGTCGAGGCGCCTGCACCGGTCCGCCACGATTGGTCGGGAACGCACGACGCGAGGGCAGCCAGGGCCGGGACGAGCAGCACGCGGCGATTCCGAAGCCTTCGGCGGGGCATCTCAGTCGTCGGCGTGAGCCTTTCGGAGGAAGACACCCATGACCGCGGCGGCGAGGAAGTTGCCGAGTAGAAGCTCCGGGATGCCGATCGTCACCGCTACGCCCGGGAAGAGGAGAAGGTCGCCCCCGAAGAACGCCCCGGTGAGCATCAGGAAGACGACGCCGGTCACTACGGGAAGGTCGCGCTTGGAAATCCCCGTCACACGGCAGAGCCAGGATGTGCACAAGCCCAGCAACAGGAACGCCACGAGGTGGACCCCGCTGAAGTACGCGACCATCTCGAGGCGGACGACCTCCACCGCCGTTGGGTCGGCGCCCGTGAAGAGCACCTCCCCCAGGAGTGACGGAGTGTAGAGCGGTCGACCCGCGATGGTGTCGGCCGCGAGGAAGAAGATGGCGATGGCGGCTCCGCCGAGAGCGGCCCCGTAGAAGGCTTCGTACAGCAGGTCACCCGTCGCCGGGGCCGTCTCCGTCGAGCCTTCCATCGCCATAGCCCCTTTCCTGCCCTACTGCATCGACGACGGCGGCACGATGCCATTCATCCGCATGTAGGTGACGAGGTTGCCGTAGTGCTCGTAGTTGTGGGCGGAGTTGAACGCCAACACCCCGAACGACGTGTTGGGACCCGTGAAGAAGTTCACGCTCCGACCACCCATGTCGTCGGTCATCCCGTCGTACACCTCATCGCAGTACCCAAAGCCCAGCTCGAGGGCTTCGACGATGCTCGCCTTCGTGGTGCGGGTCTGCTCGAAATTCTCCGTGGCCGGGCTCGCCTCGGCCGCCGCGGCGGAGCAGAAAGCGAACTGGGCGTTCGCGATGTGCGCGAGGATCTCACCCGTGGACCGGACCTCGTCGGTCGGGCGGTACGCGTAGACGTCCTCATCGAGCATTCGGGCCGTCGCCATGATTTGAGTCTTCGTGACTCCGTACAGGCCTTCGAGCGACTCCGTGACCGTCTGGGCCGAGGCGGCGAGCGGCGTCAACAATGCCATGGTGAGGGCAGCGGGGAGCAGGCGCTTCATGATCATCATTCTCCGTAGGGCGGAACGGGCTGGGACGCCGTGTCGCCGACGCCTCCGGGCCATGTCATACGGTCCGGGCAGCGCGCACGCAACGTTTGGAGCGGGAATACGCGACCTCCGTCGGCCGTTCCCGCTCCGAATCCGGACGAAGAAAATCCTTGACGCTGCGCCTATTCCATTGCGAGTTCGTCACAACGCGGCTTGGGCGTTCGCCACCGTTTCTCTCCAAGGGGGTCAAATGAGGCACCGCACCGCAGGCACCACCACCGTCCTCGGTCTCCTCTTTCTCGCTTCGGCGCAGCCGGCAACCGCTCAACTGTGGTTCTTCCCCGACTACGCCGTCCCGTCGGCCAACGGGACCCCTTCGACCTTCATCGCAGGCACGTACGGACGCGGCCTGAACGACGCGTCCGGTAAGCTCGACGCGATCGGTGCCGTGATCGGGCGCACCGGCGAACAGGCCTCCTTCATGGGCGGCCTCGGGTTCATCTCGGGGGCCGGTGACGACGAGATCACCGCGGGCGCGGCGGTCGGCGTCGACGTGGCCCAAAGTGGCTCGGCGACCGTCGCCGTCCAGGGCGGAGTGGGTTGGTTCAGTGAAGCGAGCGCCACGTTCCTTCGTTTTCCGCTTGGGGTCTCGATCAAGGGTATGGTCGTCACACCGGAAGCTCAGATCGTCCCGTGGGTCATGCCCCGCGTCAACATCTCGCGCGTCTCGAGCTCCGGCTTCAGCTCGACCGAGACCGACCTCGGCGCGTCCGGTGGGATCTCCTTCAGCTTCCCCAATGGCTTCGGCGTCCACACTGCGCTGGACGTCCTCTTCTCGGAGGACACGTTGGTGTTGTTCGGTGTCGGCGGCCACTACGTCATCGGAGCGCAGAACTGACGGTGGTCCAAGGGCCGAATGCAGCCGGACGGTCGACCGGAATGAGGTAGCGAGGCGGCGGGCCGAGCGGGCTCGAATCCCGCCTCGAATCGAGATGACAGAGCGAGGGTCGGGGTCCCGAAAGCGGGGTCCCGACCCTCCTTTATTTCATGGGTCGACGGCGTCCCAGCGGGCTCCATAGAGCTACCAGGTGACGTAAGTGACGATCTTACATATATTTAGAGTATAGAATCGCGAACCGCAGGAGGATATCGCCTTGCCACGAGCCACGCTCGACATGTCGTCCGACACGACGCCCGCCCTCGAAGGAACTCTCTTGAGGCACGCGAAACGACCCGAATGGGGGGTCGCGGTGCTCGCCTGGGAACGCGACGGACATCGCGGCTATCAGTTCGAAGACGGCCGCCTTCGCAAGATCCGGAAGGGCTACTACAAGCTCCTGGAGCCGGTGGATGAGCTCGAGGCGCCCGAGGCAGTCGTGAGGAAGAACCTCGAGCGCGCGATGGTCGCGACCGGCGGAGAAGCGACGCGCTCGATCAAGAAGAAGGTGGCGCCATTCGAGGACCAGCTCGAGCTCTTCGTGAAGTTGTACCCGAAGGGCTTCATGGACCCGGCGTGGATCGCGGATCATCGTGGTGACCCGAACGGGAGCGCACTCAAGCGCCACCGCGACCCGAGCTTGGCCGACGCTCAAGAGGCTCTCGCGGCGGACCGCTGTAACGGAATGGTCGTGGACGGGCAGCACGACACCTTGTTCGAATCGATCGTCGACGTGCTCGCGGGCTCCAACCTCTTGCCCATTTCGCACGTGAAGGACCTGCGGCAGCTCGACGACGACGAGCGGCGGCGATACTCGGAATCCGTTGCCGACGTGCTTCACGGTGAGCGTCACTTCGATGAGCGCTTCCGCGACTACCTCGACGTGCTCACGAGCCTGCTGGGGGGTCGCCCGTCATGGCGTATCGCCACAGCGCTTCCTTCCCTGGTGCATCCGCAGACGCACGTGAGCGTCCGTCGTTCGGCCTTTGCGCGTCAGGCGGGATCGATCGCGCCGACGGCTCGCTACACGCGAACCGCAGACGTCGGAGCGTATAAGAACTATCTCCGCGTAGCCCAGGGTGTGAAGACGCGCCTGGTCGATGCCGGACATGAGCCCCGCGATCTGCTCGATATCCACGACTTCATCTGGGACACGCTGCGGACATCGGCGCTGGGTCATCTCGGTGAGGACGACGAAGACGACGAGTAGGGATTTCAGCGCGGATCGGGCGGGCGCGGGCAGGACGGCAAGAAACGGTCAGTACGGCAAGAAATAGAGCGCGATCGCGACGAACGGTGCCAGTAGGATCATCATCGTGATGCCGTAGCCGAACATGTCCCGCGCCCTCAAGCCGGTGATGGCGAGGAGCGGGATCGCCCAGAAAGGGTTGAACAGGTTCGTGTGCGCGTCACCGACCGCGTACGCGGCGATGGTCTGTCCGTGCGGGATCCCGAGCTCGGCACCCGCGAGCATCATGGGCCCGCCCACGATGGCCCACTCGCCGCCCGCCGATGGCACGAACACGTTGAGCACGCCCCCGGTGAGCCACGCGGTCACCGCGAAGGTGTCCGCCGTCGCGATGGAGAGAAGCGCTTCGGTCATGGTGTCGACCAAGCCCGTGCCGACCATGATGCCGATGATTCCGGCGTAGAACGGGAATTGAAGGATGACGCCCGCGCTGCCCCGGACTGCGTCGTTGAACTCCTGCTGATACCGTGCCGGGCTGGCGTACAGGATCATCCCGATCATCAAGAAGCCGAAGTTGAACACATTGAGGTTCAGCGCTCCGAGGCCCTGCGTCACGAACGCCCTCCCGAAGAGCAGGACACCGGTCACCGCGAGGATGCCGCCGAGGATCCGACTGTTGTCGATCCGGTCGGCCGGTGTAAGAAGTCCTGGAGCATCCACCGGTGGGGCCGTGCTCGCGATCGTTGCCGCGGACTCGTCGTTCCCAGCTGCGCTCTTCGATCGGGCCGCGTCACCGTCGAGGTCTCCGACGTAGCGCTCGATCCCACGGCAGTTCTCCTCGGGCGGGGCTAGCAGATAGAGCATCAACGAGCCGTAGAGGATCGCAAGTACCGTGAGCGTGAGCGGGTAGGGATGAAACACCCACTCGGTCGCGGGGATGACCCGATCGACGATGCCTTGCTGCATGAAGACGTTGCCGTCGGTTGCTTGCAGCAGCCCGGCCGAGCTCGAGAGCCCCCAGCCCCACGTGAGGCTCATGCCCAGGTACCCGCCCACCGCCAGAAGCGGGTAGTGCACGGCGATCCCTCTGGAGCGCGCCATCTTGCCCATCTCACGGGCGAGGATCGCGCCGAAGATCAACCCCAGTCCCCACGAGATCCAGCCGACCACCATCGATCCGACGCCCACCAGCACCACTGCCTGCCGGCCATTCCGGGGAATCTGGACGAGCCGCACGATCCCCGCGCGGACCCGAGGGTGGTACGCCACCACGAAACCGGTCACGAGGATGATCACCATCTGCATGGCGAACTGGAGCAGGTTCCAGAAGCCGTCGTACCAGGCCAAGGCGATCTCGGTCGGACTCGAGCCCTCGGTCAGGAACGCCGCACCGGCGGCGACGTACGTCAGGATGATCGCGAAGAGGAACGGGCTCGGCATCCATCGCTCCACCCGGTCGGCGATCGCCTCGCCGAACCTCTGAACCGGGGTCAGCTCGGGCTCCGAACCTCCACCGACCCCATCACGGGAACCCGGTTCAGCGACCAATCATCGGCCTCCGGGAAGACGCCACCGCGTCTTGGGGTGCATCGTCCTGATCGGTCTTCGGACGCCACGGATCGTCGACGCCCGCGAGAGGGCAGGAGTCACCGGTGTCGAGAAAGTGCGTGTGCAGACACTCGAGGGTCGACCCCAAGCTCTGCAAGAGCTCGACGGTCTCCGGGAACGCGACCCGGGTGAAGAAGCCCGCACGTCCGCCGCGCGCCATATCCGCCGTCGACTGGCCGAGTCGGGTGATGACCGTCACGTCGGCACCCTGCGAGACCAGATAGCGGATCAACTCGTTGTCCCCCCGGGACGCCGCGTAGTGAAGTGGGGTATAGCCCCAGGAGTCGCGGAGATTCACGTCCGCCCCCTGCTCCTCGGCCAGGTAGCGAACCGCCGGGATGAAGCTGTTCGGCACGTTGCGTATCGAGAACGAGCCCAGTCCGGTGAAGCCACCACCCGCGGCGACATGAATCGGGTAGGCGTTGGGCGCGTCCGTCGGAATCGTCGGAAGCCTTGAATCCTCCTGCTGACGCCCATCTTGCTGCCGGCGTTCCCGCATTCCTGGCTCGGGCCACATGGTCGGAATGTTCGGGTCCGCCCCATGCGCCGCGAGCAGCTTCATGGCTTCGACGTCCTGCGCGTACGCGGCGCGCCAGAAGGGCGTGGCACCGCGAAGGTCGGTGCCGATTTTCGTCAGGCCGTATTCCCAATACCAAAGGTGCGTCTTGAGTCGGAGGTCGGGATCGGCACCCGCCTCGAGGAGGGCGGCCAGCACCTCCATGTACTCGGCTTCCTGGCGGTCTTGGGCACGCGGCTGCGGGTAGTTCGACTTGGGCGCCCAATGCGTGTTGAGAGCCGCGAAGAGCGGGCTGGCGCCGTCCGTCGATGCGGCAATGTTCGGGTCCGCGCCGCGCTCGATCAGCTTCAGGGCCAGATCGAACTGCCCGTTCAGCGCGGCAATCAGCAAGGGGCTCGTGTTGTCCGCGCTCACTCCATCGATGTCCGCGCCCCCGTCGAGCAGCGCGATCGCCGCTTCGATCTGCCCTTCCCGGGCGGCGTGCATGAGCGCGGTCATGCCGCCGGTATGGCCGACCAGTGTCTCGCGGTACGGCCTGCGCGCAACGTCGGGCCCGCCGGGATAGTCGGGCCGATGCGTGATGAGCTCGTCGGGGTCGTACTCACGATACGGCTTCCCGGAAGCGAGGAGCTCACGTTGCGCGAGCACCGCCTCCTGGACCTGGGCGGTCGTCGGCTGCCAGTCGGCGCCCGCTCCCTCTGCGTCCCTCAGCGCGGAGAGACGTCGCCGGAGGAAGCTGCTCGCGCTTCTGTCGGCGATGAAGTGCTGTAAGACGTCCACCTCGTCGGTACGCGCGTCCGGATCGGCGCCCGCCTCCAACAAGGCGCGTACGGCACCGGCCCGGTTGGCGGCCGCCGCGAACATGAGCGGTGTCTGTCCCGCCCAGGCCTCCCGGGCGTCGACCGTGGCACCGTAGTCGACGAGGGCTCGAACCGCCTCGGCGGCGTGCACGGCGGCAGCCGCGAGGTGGAGCGGGGTCACGCCGCTGTTCGTCGTCACCGCATTCGGGTCGGCGCCGTTCGACAACAGTGTCCGCAGCACATCGACATGGCCCCGCCGGCTCGCGAGATGGAGGGCGGTGTAGCGACCGATGCGTGTCCCCGCCTCGAGGTCCGCCCCGGCAGACAGGAGCTCCCGCACCACGTCGTCGTGGCCCTGCTCAGCGGAGAGGTGGAGGGCGGTCATCCCGTCTCCGCGGGCCGCGTTGACGTCCACGCCCACCCGGAGGAGGCTGCTCACCGTCGACGCGTCTCCACGACGCGCCGCCTCGAGCAGGTCCTCGTTCGGGTCGAATCGGTGAGCCGACGTCGCGCCGAGACACGCAACGACGAGGGCGAGCCCGAGCGAGCGTTCCAGGAGACGGCTTCGCATCAGCGAGCACCTCCCGCCGAGGTCGCTCCGCGCGGGAAGCTCAGCGGGAGCGTCCCCGTGCTGTCGCCGAACGCGTGCATGTCGTGCCCAATCCCCTGCATCAGGCTCACGAAGGCGTTCGCCATCGGCGTGCCTTTCGGGGCCCGAATGTGAAGTCCGCCTTCCAGTGCGCCGTTCGCTTTCCCGATCAGGAGCAGTGGGCAGCGGCGATGGTTATGCAGATTCGGATCGCCCATCGGCGAGCCCCACACGATCGCGGTCTTGTCGAGCAGTGACGATTCACCGTCCATGGTCGTGCGCATCTTCTCGAGGAAGTACGCCAGCTTCGCCGTCCGATAGGTGTTGATCTTGTTGAAGTCCATGATGTCTTCCGGGACGTTGCCGTGATGCGACGCCCCGTGGATCGACTTCGTCGTGCCGCTGCCGGGGAAGGTCCGGTTCGACTGATCGAATCCGGTCTTGAAGGTGATGACGCGCGTCATGTCGGTCTGGAGCGCGAGCACCTGGAGGTCGAACATGAGCTCCATGTGATCGTCCCAATCGTCGGGGACGCCGGACGGCGCTTCTGGCATCGCACGCTCTTCGCCGCTCCGATTGCGCTCCTCGACCAGTTGGATGCGACGCTCGATCTCGCGAACGTGCTCCAGATACTCATCCATCGCGGCGCGATCGACCGCGCCGAGCGACCGCTTGAGCCGTGCGACCTCGCCCACGATCCAGTCCAACATGCTCCGGTCGGTCCGACGCCGCATGGCCCGGTCTTGCGCCGAGTCACCGGCGCCGAAGAGTCGCTCGAAGACGGCACGGGGCTCGCGGATCGCCGGGAGCGGTCGATCCGGCGCCGCCCACGCGAGCGAGGTCGTATACGCGCAGTGGTAGTTGTAGGCGCACCCGCCCCCCCGATCGATCACTTCGATGCACAGCTCGAGCGACGGCAGCGCGGTGCCCTGCCCGAAGCGTTGGGCGTGGAGCTGGTCGAGCGACGTTCCGAGGAAGATATCCGAGCCCTGTGTCTGTTTCGGGTGCGCTTGCGTGAGGAAGACCGCAGTCGAGCGATCGTGGTCGCCGCCGATTTCCTCGGCCCGGTACGGCTCGGCCATCCGGCAGTCGGTATTGCTCACGACGGTCAGGTAGTCGCGATACGCCTCGAGCGGCCGGAGTTGGCTCTCGGGCCCGAAATCGAAGTCGCGGCCGACCCCGGCCGGCGCGAAGAGACTCCGCTCATCGCCCCAATCGCTTCCACCGGCGCATCCCATCGACTCCTCGATGCAGACGAGGCGGGTGTAGCTCGGATCCGTGGTCGGGTCGGTCCAACGCCGCCCGGCCGGCACCATGGCATCGAGCAGCGGAAGAGCGACGGTCGTGCCCATCCCCCGCATGAAGGTGCGTCGGGAGATGTGGGTTCCGGTTATGAATTCCATGTCAATCAGACTCCGTCGTCCGCGTCGGCCGAGACCGGGGCGCGCATCATCTGGAAGGGATCGCTACGGACCACGCCGAGGATGAAGGAAGACATGCGATAGTCATCGGCCTCGGCGTCTCGAACGATCGAACGGATCGTGGGTTGGTCGTAGTATTCGACGCGCCGCCCCATCGCGTAGGCGAGAAGGTTCGCCGTGAACGTGCGCACGAGCGGGACGGGTCGTTCGAGCAGCACGTCGGTGAGGTCGCTCGGCGTGTCGAGCTCGGTCCCGTCGTAGTAGGTACCCCGTGTGTCGAGCGGCATGCCGTCTTCTCGGATCCGGACGCGGCCGACGACGTCGAAGGCGTCGAGCGCCAGGCCGATCGGGTCCATGAGCCGGTGACACGCGTTGCACGTCGGGTTGGCCCTGTGCATTTCGAGGCGCTCCCGCGTCGTGAGCCTCCTACCCTCGTTCGCGTTCGAGGTCTCCTCGAAGTTCGGCACGTTCGGCGGCGGGGGTGGCGGTGGTGCGCCCATGAGCACCTCCATGACCCACTTCCCGCGAAGCACCGGGGACGTGCGCGCCGACATGGAGGTAAGGAGCAACACACTTCCATGACCGAGCAGCCCGCGTCTCACGTCGTCCGGATATTCGACTCGGCGAAACTCCTCACCGGCCACCCCGGGAATCCGGTAATGACGGGCGAGCCGCTCGTTGAGGAAGGTGTAGTCCGCGGAGTACAGTTCGAGAAGGCTCCGGTCCTCCCGAACGAGGTGCTCGAAAAAGAGCTGGGTTTCGCGGATCATGTCGTCTCGGAGCTGACCCGTGAAATCCGGATAGAGAAACGGCTCCGGCTGGTTCTTCGACGCGTCCTGGAGCCGCAGCCACTGAGACGCGAAGCGCGTCGCGATTGCCTCCGAGCGGGCGTCGGCCAGCATGCGGACGACCTGACGCTCGAGCTCTGCTTCGTCCGAGAGGCCGCCGCGTGCCGCGACCTCACGAAGCTCCGCGTCGGGAACCGTACCCCAGAGGAAGAACGAGAGCCGGGAGGCCAAATCGACGTCATCCAGCCGGTACGCCTCACCCGGTTGGATCGCACTCGGCTGCTCCTCGAGGCGGAACAGAAACGCCGGGCTCGCCAGGATCGACTGGAGCGCAGTGCGCACACCGATCTCGAAAGCCGCGTTCGGCGCGTCTCCATCGCTCGACGCCAACGCGTCGTCGTAGAACCACATCGGCCCCACGACGTCCTCGTCGGTCAGCGGACGCCGGTACGCCTCGGTCGCGAGTCGTCGCACGATCGACTCGGCGCAGGCTCGCTGCTCTTCCTCGTGCTCGGGATAACACGAGAAGACTCGCTGTCGACTCGGCGACTCGGAAACTCCGGCGACCGCTCGGGGCCCCGTGATCATCAGGTCCGCCAGGTGCGGGAGCGACGTAATGCCGTAGTTCGACCAGCTGGTGTCGTCTTCGCCGCCCACGAACGACCACTCGAAGGGACTCAGCCGATCCTCGTACGGTCCCTCGATTCGCTTCACGAAGGCCGCCGCGACCTGGTGTTGTCCCGCGGTCACGAAGATCGGTTCGGTCTCGATCGGTGCGGTCCGACCGCCGTTGTGCTCTAGGTAGAGGAGCGCCACCGGCACGCCGTCGATGGTGATGTCGAGGTCCTCGCCCGGCACGCCGTCGCCGAACAGCGTCTCGGCTCTGATCACGTATTCGCCGTCGGCCGGGAACGTGTGGGTCACGACCATTCCGCCCCGTGTACCGACGGGCGTTCCCTCGAGGTGGTCCCAGGCGTGCTGGGAGACCTCGATTGGATTGGTGTACTTCGCCGATACCGAGACGGCCTTCGGGTTTCCGACCGCGAGGCGGCTCACCTCGGTCGCGGCACGCAAGTATGCCTCGAGGAGCGTCGTGGACAGCCCCTGGGCGGCCGATAGGTTGTCGAAGTTGCCGAGGTACGTGTCGGCCGGCAGCCACCGACCCGCGTCGACCTCCAGGGCGAGTAGATCGTGCACGACCCGCTCGTACTCTGCCCGGTTCAGCCGCTGGAAGCGACGCACACCAGGGTTGGGGTCGGCCGCGGCGGCGCGGTCGATCGACGTTTCCATGTCCGCAGCGAGGGCCTGAAGGCTATCCGCGGACGGACGACGCGCTCCCGGTGGCGGCATCATGCCGGCACGCAGCTTCACGATCATCTTCTCGGCGATCTCCGCCGATTCGGGCGCCGCGGACGGGTCGAACTCCTCGAGCGAGAGGTTGCCCCGAAGGCGCGCGTCGCTGTGACAACGGACGCAGTACTCCTGGACCAGGTCCCCGAGGTCGGGGGACGAGGCGCTCGCCGCAGGCGGGGGCGACGCGGGGTCCGCGTGTGTGAACGGTTGGGTCACGGCCTCACCCGTCCGGCCTCCGACGGAGAGCCAGACACCGAACACGACGGCGCCGACAACGAACGTCCTCAATCGATCCTCCACGACCGTGTCACGTCGTGAGGTGGAGCGGGATACTCGCCTCCGGACAGGTCGGACCCAATGTACGACCCACGCGGTACCTCCGGCCAGGGCACGTTCACGCCCACCGCACAGAGGAAGACATGACGGCCAGCGGCCTCCCCAAGCGACTCGACGCCCTCCATCAGCTGGCCCGAGCTCAACCGTGGCTGGGTCGCTTCACGCTGATGAACCGCCTCCTTCTCGCGATGGCATTCCTGCCCACCGGCCTGGTCAAGGCGACGGGGCAACGCTTCACCACGCTGCCTGTCGAGAACCCGGTAGGCTTCTTCTTCGAGGCGATGTATCAGTCCGGGCCATATTGGCACTTCATTGGGGTCTCTCAGATCGTGGCCGCCTTACTCTTGCTGATCCCCGCCACCGCAACGCTCGGGGCGCTCCTCTTCCTTCCGATCATCGTGAGCATCGTACTGATCACATGGGGAATCGGATTCTCCGGGACGATCTGGATTACAGCGGGTATGCTGCTATCTGTAATCTACCTGCTGTGCTGGGACGCCGATCGGATCTGGTCCGCCACCTCGACGGTCCTCGGGACACCCGAAGGGCCCAAGCTCCTGGCAGACGCAACGTGGTTCGAGAAGGCGGGTTGGCTGCTCGGAGGGGCGGTCGGGATCGCGCTCTTGCTAGTGACGCGCGGCTTCCTTCCCTCCTCCGCGACCCCGCGCCTTCTGTTGGGGGGAGTCGGCGCCGCGATCCTGGTGGTCGCGGGCTGGGGCATCGGTCACTTGCGGGGCCAGCGCCGTAGCTGACGAAGCCGACGACCCGACGAAGGCTCGCTTCTCCGGTTCGAGACTTGGCACGAGTAATGCAGCGAGAGCAGAGACAGGGGCGTGCCCGCCGGGTCCCGGAGAAAAAACATTCGTTTAGGAGAGATGGTCTTCCGCGACCGTCGAACCAGACGTTGACACGGAAGCCCGGAAGCCCCAAAACGTAAGGGCAAATACTCGCCCAGTCGGTCCGTCGGGAGACGACCGATCTTCGGCCAACCTACCTGAACGGAGGGTCAAATCCAGTGACTAAGGACGAATTCGCGGAGAAGCTGGCGAAGAAGGCAGATCTCTCGAAGTCCAAGGCGAAGGACGTGATCGATGCGATCTTCGACACCGAGCCACGCCACGGGATCATCGCCACGGAGCTGGATGCCGGGCGGGACTTCACGATCACCGGCTTCGGCACGTTCGACACCCGCGCCCGCAAGGCTCGTAAGGGCCGCAACCCGCAGACAGGCAAAGAGATCACCATTCCGGCGATGACCGTGCCGACCTTCCGCGCCGGGAAGGGTCTCAAGGACCGCGTCCGCCAGTAGTCTGGATCGACCCGTGGCGCCCGGACCGTCGGGCGCGCGGCAAAGAAGAGCCGGTGCTTCGTCGAGGGACCTTGGTCTTTCGGCGAGCCCGGCTCTTCGTGTTCCCGCCAGTAGAGGTACTCGCCACGGCTCGCGAGAACGGAGCGATTCGTAGATGACGGATCTGGGAGGGAGCCTCGTCCACGGCATCGCCCTAGCCGCAACGCTGTCGCTCGTGGCGTGCGCGCCGGCCCCGATTGCCGACGAACGCCGAGGAGAATTGGTCGAAGTTTCGCGGAGTTCCGCCGGGGGACTGTGCGCAGGCCCGGACGGAGGAAGCTCGTGTGAGGCGCGGGTCACCGTCGACTCCGAGGGTCTCTGGACCGCCGTCGGGTTCTTCGCCGCTGTCGATTCCGCAGGGGAGGTCGCGCCGGACGTCGCGCTGGACCTCGCCCGCATTCTCGACGACGGTTGGGACGATCTGACCGCCATGCCGTTCACCGGAACGTGTCCGATGGCGTACGACGGCCAGGAGGTCACCTATACAGTGCGTCGGGTGCCACGCGGGCCCGGGGCGGAGCTCGCCGATGCGGCGGTCCGAGCGGTGCGCTCGTGCACACATGATCTCGACCATCCCGCGGCGGCACGCTGGATCGATCGCTTCGCGCGGCGCTGGGCGGAGGCCGGCCTTCCACACTAGGGCCTCGAGTTCGCCTTCACGCCCGAATGAAACGGGGGCTCTCGCGGTCGGGTCTCCGAACCTCCTAGGCGCGGGCGCCCGGATCGGCCGACGAAGCGGTTCCGAGTAGGTCGCCGGCGGTCGTCCGAATGCGCTCCTCGAGCCGCTGGGGATGATCGCTGCCAACGTAGAGCAGTCGATCGCCGGTGAGCGTGAGGACCACGGCCCGATCCCCCCGTGCGGTCCAGGCCTGCTTCTTACCCACGCCGCGACGCCCCCAGCCACCAAACTCGGCGAACGGCTTATAGGTCACGCTTTCCAAGCCGACGATCTCGCCGTATGCGATCGCCTTCTTGATGAGCGCCACGGATCCGAGGTGGACGAAGAGTCGCGTCTCCTGGACGAGCACGGTGAGGCCATTGATCGCTCCGTGGACGACCCAGCCGACCGCGACGATGCCGCCCGCAACGGCCATTCGAGCCAACAGTCCCATCTCGGTGTCGTATCCAGAGAGCATGAGGACCGACACACCGATGATCGCACCCCAGTAGATCGCGTTGGCCCACACCGGCCACTCGGTCCGTTCGCGGTACGTAGTGGACTCGTCTGTGATCGTCGCCATGCCTTCTGCTCCTGCCGATCCAGGGGACGATGAGTTACTTCGAGTACGAACCTACACCCGGATTCCTTCTGCTTCGAGCCGTTGACGTGAAGCTTGCCGTTCCTCGACCCGTAGGGCATTACAGAGTTTCAACGCCACCCCATGGAAGTCGAGGATCGAATCGATGTCGAGCCGCCCAGTCCTGATCGCCCTCGCGCTTTTCGCTCCATTCACTGCTGCGGGCCTCGCCACGGCTCAAGCCGTGGAGCTCCGCGTCGACCAAACGGTTTCGGGCCAGCTCGCCGCGGGCGACACCGCCGAGTACTTCGTGGTGGCCGGCGAGGACTTCTTCCTGTTCGGCGAGGTCGAGCAGATCTCCGTCGACGCGGTGATCAGGGTGCTGAATCCGGAGGGGGAGCAGCGCGCCCGCGTCGATGTCACGGCGCGCGGGCCGGACCGCTTCTCCGGAGAAACAACCGAGGCGGGGCGCTACACGATCCAGGTCATCCCCTTCGAAGACGAGGAGGGGGCGTACGAGATCACCCTGCATCGCCTAGAGCCCATCGAGACGGACCCCGCGAGGCTGGTGGACCAGCTCATGTCGCCCTACGACACGGACGACTCTCCCGGCGCGGCAGTCCAGGTCTGGCGTGACGGCGAAACGCTCTTCTCGAAGGCGTACGGCATGGCCAACCTGGCCTACGAACTCCCCTTCGAGACCGATACGCGCACGAACATCGGCTCGACGTCGAAGCAGTTCACCGCCTTCGCGGTTCTCCTGCAGGCAGATCGCGGCGCCCTGTCGCTCGACGACGACATTCGCACCCACGTGCCCGAGTTGCCGGAGTTCGCCCAGACGATCACCGTTCGGCACCTGCTCACGCACACGTCGGGCCTTCGTGAGGTGTTCAACCTCCTTCTCATGACGGGCCGTAGAATCGATCACGGCGACTTCGTGGATCGCGACGAGATCCTGACGGTGGTTCAGCGCCAGCCGGCGCTGCAGAACGATCCCGGCTCCGAGTGGAACTACAACAACACCGCGTTCGCGCTCGCAGCGCTGATCGTGGAACGCACCTCGGGTCAGGACTTCGACGACTTCATGCGCGACAACGTCTTCGTGCCGCTGGGCATGTTGCATACCATGGTGCGGCCTCACGCCGAGGCGATCGTCCCCAACCACTCGCAGGGGTATGCCCCGGGGGCGGACGGATACACCGAGATTCGCGATCTCGGCGCAGCCGTGGGTGCGGGCGGCATCTACTCGACGGTCGAAGACCTCCAGCGGTGGGTCGAGAACTATGCCAGCCCAAGGGTCGGAAGCGAGGCGATGATCGATGCCATGATGACGCCTTACGTGCTCACCACCGGAGATACGACCGAGTACGGATACGGTCTCTTCATCGACGAGCAGCGAGGGCTACGCCGGATCCACCATGGCGGCGCCGACATCGCCCACCGGTCGATGCTGGCCTACTACCCGGAGATCGACGCCGGCATCACGACGCAGAGCAACCATGCGGCGTTCGACAGCAACATCGCCTTCCGCCTCGCGGCGGCCTTCTTCGAAGACGCCATGGAGCCGGAGGAGGACGAGTCCGCGGAGGCAAGCACTTTCGATCCCGAGACCTACGACCCCGAGGACTTCGACGACTTCGTGGGCCGGTACGCCCTCGACGCGGCGCCTACCTTCATCCTCACCTTCACGCGTGAAGATGAGACCCTCTACACGCAGGCGACCGGCCAACAGCGGATCGAGATCGTGCCGACCTCCGACTCGACCTTCGCGCTCACCGTCGTCGAAGCATCTTTGGTCTTCCACCGCACGGAGGAGGGCGAGGTCGAAGGGCTCACGCTCGATCAGGGGGGGCAGCGGCAGCACGCCACCCGACTCGAAGACGTCGGGGGCGGTGCGTGGGAGCCGACTGCAGACGACCTGCGTGACTTCGAGGGCCGCTACCTCAGCGACGAAATCGAGACCTTCGTCTCGATCGTGCTCCGCCCCCCCGAGGAGGGCGAGGAAGGAGAGCCTCGACTCGTCTTGCAGCACCGCCGGCTCGATGACGCACGGCTCACACCGGGCGACGAAGACACGCTCTCGGGGGGAGGCCTTACGCTGACCTTCGAACGCGACCGGAACGGGACCGTGATCGGCTTTTACATGTCGAACACGCGGAGCCGTGACGTTCGCTTCGCCCGCGTCCGTTGAGGGTCGAGGGCGCCGACCGCTGACGAGAGGCGACCGGCCCATCGAACCGACCCGTCGAGGCCCGAGCGCCTCGGGCCGGTCTACTCCTCCCGAAGGACCCCCATGGGGTCCGAGACCGCCGCGCGGCGTGCCGGAACCCACACGGCGGCGAAGGCACTCAGCGCCAGGATCGCAGCAAGGGACAGGTGGGTCGCCGGATCGCCCGGGCTGACACCGTGCAGATCCTCTCCCAGAGCGCGGCCCAATAGGAGCCCTCCTAGTGTGCCCAAGACCAGTCCGGCGCCGACCATCACGAGGCCCTGCCGCACGAACATCGACACGACGCTCCCGCGGTCGGCGCCGAGCGCGATTCGGATCGCTATATCGCGCTTTTGCTGCCGAACGGTGTACGCGATGACGCCGTACAACCCCACGATCGCCAGAATCAGAGCAAACGCGGAAAAGCCGACAAGCAGGCTAGCCAGGTAGCGAGTAGGCTCCATCGCGTCGTCCACGACGACGTCGAGACGTTCGGGGTTCGCGAACGGGATGCCGGGATCGACCTCGGCGATGGCACCCTCGAGCCGCCCGACGATGTCGGGCGCTTCGCTGCGGACGCGGACCACGGCGTCCATCCACGTGGGCGCCGTCTGGCGGAACGTCGCGTAGATGTCCCCCGCCGGCTCCGCGCGTACCTCGCGTTCAACGTCGGCCACCACCCCAACCACACGCCTCCAACGCTCGAGCTCGGGCGGCTCCATGCCAGGCACGCCCTGCGGAAGGAGTCGGATCGAAGCGCCCACGGGATCGGCCCCTCCGAATAGGTCGCGTGCGAGCCGCTCACTGACCACCACCACCTCCTCGCCGTCGAGGGCGTCGTCGCTGGCGAAGTCGCGTCCTCGAAGCAGCGGAATCCGAAGCGTCGAGAAGTACGATTCATCCACGATCCATCGAACCGCGTCGGCGGTCGTCACGCGGTCGCCGACGCGCCCTTCGTAGCGCCGCGTCGCGAAGCCGGTGCTGAAGAGCCGCGCCGACGCCAAGCCGACGGCCTCGACCTCCGGCAGCGACCCGAATCGCTCGCGTAGCTCCTCGAAGACTGCGACCCGATCCTGCGGAGTCGGATACTGCGCCTCGCGCAGACCCATGGACCCGGCCAACGTGCGCGCTGGATCGAAGCCGAGGCTCTGCGACTGGAGGTGGAGCGCGGAGCGGACCATGAGCCCAGCTCCGACGAGGAGCGCCAGCGACAGGGCGACTTCTGCGGCGACCATTGCGCTACGGAATCTGCGGCGCCCCTTCGACTCCGTCCCACCGCCCCGGGGTTCGGCGAAGGACGACGCAAGCGCGCCCCGGAGGACGGTGAGGAGAGGCACCGCCCCGAACGCGAGGCCGACCAACGTCGCCAGCGCAGCGGCCCCGAAGAGGACGGTCCCATCGATCGAGAGAGCATCGGGTCCGCCCGGCACCGTGAGGCCGAGCTGGGCCTCGACGTTCGGTCCACCGAGCTCGAGCGCCCATGAAGCGAGCGCGAGCCCGACGAGGGAGGCGACGCCCGCAATCAGCCCGCCCTCGCAGAGGAGTTGACGGGCGAGTCGGGTCCGCGCGGCGCCGAGTGCCTGCCTCAGCCCGAGTTCGTGCTCTCGTCGAGCGGATCGAACGAGAAGGAGAACCGCGGCGTTCGCGCACGCGATGAGGAGGACGAGGAAGACCGCAGCCTGCAGGACGACGAGCGTCGGACGGACCGAGGCGACGTGTTGCTCGTGCTGCGAAACCACCTCGACTCGGAACCCGGTCGGCGCGTCCTCCATGCGGCTCCGCGCCATGTCCGTGAGAATCGACTCTGCGCGCTCTCGGGGCACGTCCGGTCTCAAACGCCCCGCATACAACGTCCGCTCCTCTCGAATCGGCGCGAGCACGTCGGTATAGGCGTTGAAGTACCAGAAGTCATCCGGGAGGACGCCGACGACGGTGAAGAGCTCGGCATGATCGGGGCGATCGGAGGTGAAGGCGGAGAAGCTCCGGCCGAGGACGGACGGGTCCCGGCCGAAACGGTCGCGCCAAAGCCGACCGCTGATCATCGCCACTGGAGCCGCGCCTCGATCGGCCTCTTCAGGGAGGAAGGTGCGTCCGACCTGGGCCTCGATTCCGTACGCAGCGAGGAAATCGGGCGTGACCCACGATCCACGGACCATCTCGGGCCGGCCCTCACCAAGGATCGTGAAGACGTCGAGGTCCCACGACACCGCCCGGTCGAAGACGTCGCCGACTTCGGTCCATGAAATCGCCTGGGCCCCGCGGACGCTCACGAGACGCTGGGCCTCCGGGAACGGCAGGGGCTTCAGCAAATAGGCGTTCAGGACCGCGAACGCCGACGCGTTCAGGGCGATGCCCACGGCGAGCACGCCCACCACCAGCCCCGTGAAACGTGGCTCGCGCACGAGCGAGCGCACCGCGAACGAGAGGTCCTCGCCGAACCCCGCGAACCGGCGTCCCCCCGTCCAACCCATCGTCCCCTTCCCCTTGCCCTTCCAGCGGTTCACTGCATGAGCGCCCGGCCGCCGGTCTCCTCGTGGCGCCAGCGGACCCGGCGTCGGCGTGAGCAGATCCCTGGCGATGGTCCGCCAGAACTTCGCGAGACCCACTGCGCCGTCACGCTCGACGTTTCGGCGCGCACCCCGCTCGAACGCCGCCCTCATGTCGTCGCCGTACGACCGGACCAGGTCGCGCGGGTACCGCACGTGCAGCAGAATGCCGTAGATGCGCCCGGACAGACCCAGCCCTACTCGTGCCCAGATGCTCACGGCGTTTCGGGGACGAGTTGGCGGACCTGATCCAATCGAGCGAGCCCGGTGATCCGGCGCGCCTCGTCGGCGAGCGCGGCCCGTCCGAGCTCCGTAAGCAAGAACGAACGGCCCCGCCGGGCGTCGTCGTCCTCGATTCCGGATTCGGCGACCCAACCCGCTTCGGCGAGTCGTCTGAGTGATCCATAGATCGTGCCCGGCCCCATCGTCTGGCCCGACACCTCCTCCGCACGCTGCATGATCGCATAACCGTGCATCGGTCCGTCGGAGAGCGCCAAGAGAACGTGAAAGACGGGCGGCGTGAGCGGGGCGTGCGACCCAGGTGGCATGAGATCGATCCGGTCCAGGCGCCTACTTCGGCAGCGGTGATATTACGCAAACGGTAATATTACGCGCACCGTAATATTCGCAAGAGCGGCTATCGGGCGCGCAGCGCCTCCACTGGGTCCGCGTGGGCGGCACGCCGCGCCGGGATCCACGCCGCCCCGCCCGCCAAGACGGTCAACAGCAGTGCCGCGCCGCCGAACGTCCAAGGGTCGAGGCTCGGGACCCCGAAGAGCACGCCGCCGAGGAGGGGGACGACCAAGGCGGCGATCCCCAGGCCGACGCCGACCCCGACCGCCACGACGGCCAGCATTCTCAAGACCGCGCCTCCCACGAGCCGTCGGCTGTCGGCCCCCAGGGCTACGCGGATACCGAGCTCCGCGGTGCGGCGAGCAACGCTGAACGAGACCACCGAGTATACGCCGACACTCGCCAGCAGGAGCGCGAGCAAGGCGAACACGCCCAGGAGTCCCGCGGTGATCCGGGGCATCCTCAGGGCTTCGCCCATCCGCCCCTCCATGGTGTCGAGTGCGCTCAGCGGGAGCGCCGGATTCACAGCTGCGAGCGCCAATCGCATGGGCCCTAGGGCGTCCGCCGCCGATCCGCTCGTCCGAGCCACGATGAAGCCCGACCCCACGCCCCCTCGACCCAACGGGTAGAAGAGCATCGGGGTCGACGTGTCGCCCACGTCTTCGATCGCATGGTCGGCGACGACACCGACGACTTCGCGCCACGCGCCAGGAACCGATTGCGGACGAATCCGCCCTCCGAGGGCATCCCCACCCCAGAAGCGACGCGCTGCCGCCTCGTTCACCATCACCACGAACGGACCGCCGGGTCCGTCGTCGGGGCCGAAGCTGCGTCCAGCCACGACCGGGACCCCGAGCACGTCGAAGTATCCGTCGTCGACCGCCGCGAAGTCGAGCTCCACCGATCCCGTTCCGGAGGTCGGATCATACCCTTCGACGATGGTCGTCGTGCTTCCACCGAACCCCACCGGCACACGTGTGGTGAGCGCCGCCCGCTCGACGCCTGGGAGTGCCTCGATCGCCTCCCTCGCCCGCTCCAGGAGGAGTGGTGCGCTCTCGTCGCCCAGAAGTCCGGGAACGTTGGTGTTCGTTTGGACGTAGGCGATGGCCCTCGGATCGAAGCCCGGGTCCACACGTTCCAGGTTGGCGAGACTTCGAACGAGGAGGCCGGCACCGACCAAGAGAACGACAGAAGCCGCCACCTGCGTGGCCACGAGGCCTCCCTGGACGAACGAGGTGCCGCGGGATTGGGAAGCAGAACGGCCTTCGCTCCTGAGCTCTTGGCCCGGGTCGGAGCGTGCGGAACGCAGCGCAGGAGCCAGCCCGAAGAAGCAAGCCGACGCGGCGACAAGGGCCACGGTGAAGGCCAGCACACGCGCGTCCATGGAGAGGTCGAGTTGCCCGTCGATGGGGAGAAGACCGGGCGTTCGGTTGACCAGCTCCAGCCCCCAGCGCGAAAGCAGCACCCCGATGACGCCGCCCACCGTGGCGAGGAGCAGCGCCTCTCCCAGGAAGAGACTTGCGATTCGTCCACGACTGGCCCCGATCGCCCTACGCACCGCGACCTCGGAGCTACGGGAGATCCCCTGGACGAGCAGCAGGTTGGCGAGGTTGCTACAGGCGAGGAGGAGCACGATGCCCGCGATGCCGAGAAGCAGGCCGGCCACGGGGCCGATCGACCCATCCACCTGTGGATGTAGAGCGACATCGGCCGCAGCGAACACGCTGATGTCGCGACCCTCGTTCAGCTCGGGATACTCTTCGGCCAGACGGTTCGCCAGCGACTCCATCGCGGAGCGCGCCTGAGCCACCTCCACCTCAGGAGCCAACCGCGCCTGGATGTTGTACCAATGGTCCTGGCGACGGTCCAGGTTGGAAACTCGAAACGCGCCACCGACCTCGGTGGACGAGATCGAGAGCCAGAAGTCGGTCACGACCGGGCCGTCGATGCCGACGTGTCCCTCCGGCCCCACACCGATGATCGTCACGGGCCGGCCGTTCATGCGCACCACGCGACCGAGGACGCCGGGATCGCCTCCCATCTGGTTCGTCCACGTGTGGTGGCTGACGACCGCATAGTAGCCCGCACCGGGAACGTCGAACGCCGGCTCGAACCATCGGCCGAGCTGCGGAGGATATCCGATCACGTCGATGTGACTCGCCGTCGTGTACGCCACGACCGCAGAAGCCGGCCCGTCCTCGCGCTCCCACTGGACTTCGTCGGGTGAGCTCGCCGAGACACTGGAAAAAATCTCGGTGAACTCGGTCATGTCACGATAGGCGGGAAACGAGCTCGAGTTCGGTTCGCCGTCGTCTGAATCCTGGTAAATGCGCACCACCCGCTCGGCCTCCGCGAACGGAGGGGCGCGCAGCACGACGGCGTTGACGAAGGTGAAGACCGCCGTGTTCGCGCCGATTCCGAGCGCGACGATCACGATGGCCGCCAACGAGAACCAAGGTGTCCGAAACACCCGTCGCACCGTGCTCCCGAGATCGTGCCGCAACGTCTCCATCATGGTCTCCTTGTGGCCCCACCCTCGGGATCGCGGTTGATACGGTGCATCCGACGCTCGGTCCGTCGTCGTTACATGGGCCCCCAGGACGCTCGGTCGCCGCCCGACCCGCTCCATCAACGCACCCCAGGCGAGATCACTCGCGACCCCAGTCCAGGTGCCGAGCCGAGCGATCGGTCCTGCGGCTCGACTCAGCCGCCCGAGCGCCAACTCGAGCATTTCGTCGCCGAATCGCACCCGGAACGACCGGGGGTAAAGCCGAATCAGAAACCGAATGAGCGTCCTCGGCCGGTCGCGGGGGTTCATACTCCGTCTGGAAGCACGTCGCGGTCACGCGCCAAGCGTACCAGCGAGGCGAGTCTCGCGGCCTCGGCGCTCACGAGTCGACGCCCCGCTTCCGTCACACCGTAGTACTTCCGCCGAGGGTCGGCCGCCTCAGGCGCATCGACCTCGTCGATGAGGCCGACCCGAACCATCTCCTTGAGGGTCCGATACAGCGTACCGGGCCCGAGGTCGATCGTCCCATCCGTGCTGTGCTCCACCTCCGCGGCGATGCCGAGCCCGTGGAGATCGGCTCGGGTCAGCGCGAGAAGGATGTGGAACACCGGCGGACGGAGCGGAAGCGCGGGTGTGGCATCGTGGTGGGTCACACTTGAAGCCTCGTCAAGAACTTATCCATGATAGATATATCCATAGTGGATAGTACGTTCCACTGCAACGTTCCGGTGGACGACACGCGTCCAATCGCACAGACTGAGGCCGGGGCGCCGGGTCGATGGGGCCGGCGGTATCTTGTGAATACGGGGAGGCCAGGGATGCGCTTCGCAACGCTCGCGGGACTCACGGCGCTCATCGGTCTGGGACTGGGCTCCTCGGACGCGCGGGCTCAAGCGCCCGACAGCGACGCCGACCTCGTCAGCCTGTTCTTCGACTGTCAGGCCCCAGGGTGCCGCGATCTCGACTATTTCCGGCGAGAGATCCCCTTCGTCAACTGGGTCCGGGACAGGGAAGTCGGCGACCTCCATCTTCTCATCACCTCGCAACCGAACGGCGGCGGTGGCCGAACGTACGCGCTCGCCTTCCTCGGCCTGGGCGCCTTTCAGGGCGACGACCACGAGTTGACCTACGCGACGGCCGGGGACGCAACCAGCGATGAGGACCGCCGTGGCTTGGCCGAGAGGATCACACTCGGCCTCGTGCCGTACGTCCAGAACAGCCCGGCCGCGGACCAGCTCCGCGTCGTGTACGGTGACGTGACCGCCGAGGACCAGGACAGGCCCGGCGACCCGCGGCGCCCGGGGGGACCTCCGCCCGGCACGGGAGCAAACGGCGCGAACGACCCGTGGGACTTCTGGGTCTTCCGGATCAGCGCCAACGGGTTCTCGAACGGGCAAGCTACGTCCAGCTTCTCGAACATGTTCGCGAACGTCTCCGCGAACCGGACGACCGAGGCGTGGAAGATCAGCTTCGGCGGCAACTTCAGTCGGAACGTGCAGCAGTTCGACATTTCGGGCGGCTTGACCGTGAAGGAGATCCGGCGCGATTGGGGCACCAACGCTCTCGCCGTCCGGAGTCTCGGGCCCCAGTGGGCGGTCGGCGCCCGCGCCGACCTGGGATCGTCCACCTTCGTGAATCAGGACATCCGCTGGAGTCTCAAACCCGGTCTCGAGTTCAATTTCTTCCCCTATGCCGAGTCGAGTCGGCGGTCGCTGACGCTGCAGTATCTCGTCGGTCCGAACTACTTCGAGTACACCGAGCGGACCATCTTCGACGAGAAGTACCAGACCGTGCTGCAGCAGTCACTCACGGCGGAGCTCTCGCTCGTGGAGCCTTGGGGTCGCTGGTCCACGTCGGTCAGTGGGAACCAGTACCTGCACGACACGTCGAAGTACAGCGTGGATCTCTCCGGTAACTTCAACATCCGGCTCTTCCGAGGGTTCTCGATCCGTATGAGCGGTAACTACTCCTGGATCCGAGACCAGCTCTTCCTATCGGCGGAGGGCGCCACCGACGAGCAGATCCTCCTTCAGCAGCGCCAGCTCGAGACGAGCTACCGCTACTTCACGTCGTTCGGCATCGAGTACCGATTCGGTTCGATCTTCAACAACGTCGTGAATCCGCGCTTTGGTGGGAGTCGCGGCGGCGGCGACTTCATCATCTTCGGGTAGTCGATTTCGGGTACTCGATCGCGGCGCCGTCGCGACGCGGGCCGTCCCGTCAATCGACCAGGGCGACTCTCGCGTCGATCGGTGCGACCCGGTCCTCATAGACGAAAAGGGGATTGACCTCGACCTCGGCGATCTCCGGCCGTCGGGTGATCGCGTCCGCGACGGCCATCACGGCGTCGACCACCGGCTCCAAGCCGACCGCCGCCCGTCCCCGCGCTGCTCCCGCAGTCCTCCAGATCCGGAGCTCCCGCAACATCTCCGCCACCTCGAGGTCGTCGACCGGCAGAACCCGCGTCGACACGTCCTCCAAGGTGTCAACCCAGATGCCTCCCGCTCCGACCGTGAGCACCGGCCCGAGCTCCCGGTCTCGGACGGCACCGACCAGCAGCTCCACACGCGGAGCCTCCTCCATCGGGGTAACGAGAACCGAGGCGGGCCCCGTTCCCTCACGACCTCTACGCGTGAGCTCCGCTCGGGCGCGTCGGTCGATCGCCTCGTACGCGGCGCGGGCTCCCGCGGCGTCATCTACGTCGAGCTCCACCCCGCCTACGTCCGACTTATGGGAGAGCACCGCGGAGACGAGCTTCACGGCTACCGGCCTGCCGAAACGCCCCACGGCCTCCACGACCCCTTCGGCAGAGTCCACGACGACGCCTTCGGTGAAGGAGAGCTGGAACGAGGCGAGGAGGTCGCGTGCCTCCGGCTCCGTCAGCGTGGCCCGACCCTCCTCCCGCGCCTGCACGATCGCCGGGTGCGGAGGCATCCGGTCCGGCGTGGGGTCCACACGCTTCCCGGCTCCGCCGATGGGTGGCACATAGCGCCACGCGGGCCGTTCGAGCCACCGCCCGCGAGCATGGAGACTCGCCACGCACCGACACGCGACCTCGAGCGAAGGCACGACCGGAACCCGTGCCGCGCCCAACGTGACCAGCGGCTGGCTTCGATGCAGCGCGTACATGGAATGGACGACGAGCCCACGCCCCGCCGCGCGGGCGGATTCCGCCATTGCGGCGGCCGCACGGATCTCACCGGCGGTCAGCGTATCCGCAAATCGGATCCCGTATCCCCCGAACAAGCCGACCACGAGGACGCTGCCCACGGCATCGTCGGCAACGAGGATCTCGACGGCCTCTCCGAATGCCTCGGGTCGGGCGTCCGCCGCACCCGCCAGATCCACAGGGTTGGAGACCGCGGCGGCGGGGCCGAGCAGAGCCCGAAGCCGTTCGCGCGTCTCGGCCGACAGGGTAGCGAGGGGGGCTCCGGCCTCGGTGAGCGTATCGACAGCCAGGGCGCCCTGTCCTCCCCCGTCCGAGAGCAGAACGATCCCAGAGCCGGCTCGAGGCCCAGGCTGGTTGGCGAGCGTCTCGCCAACATGGAGCAACTCGTCAGCGCGGCTCACCTCCACCACGCCGGCCTGCGCGAGGGCCGCGCTCAGCCGAGCATACGGTCCGGTCACGGCTCCGGTGTGCGAAAGCGCCGCCTCCGCGCCGCGGGCAGTACGCCCGGATTTGATGGCCACGATCGGCTTGGCGCGGGCCGTTCGCGCGGCGGACGCGATGAAGGCACCTGCGTCTCGAAATCCCTCCGCGTGGAGCAAGACGGCGCGTGTCGGATCGTGCGTGCGAAGGTAGTCGAGCGCCTCGGCGAAGCCTACGTCGCACTGATTCCCGACGCCCACGTACGCGGAGATTCCCTCCCACGACCGCTCGGTCGCCTCGGTCATGAGCGCCAGCGCCATGTTGCCCGACTGGACGAGGAGCGCGAGGCCACCCGGCCGCACACCCCGAGCGCCAACGAGATTCACTCCGCTCGGCATGTTGAGGAGTCCCGACGTGTTCGGTCCGATGAGCCGCACCCTCGCCGTGCGCGCGGCCGTGATGAGGCGCGCCTCCAAGGCGCGGCCCTCGTCACCGGACTCGCCAAACCCCACCGCGAGGACCATGGCGCCGGCCACCCCGCGGGCACCGCATCGGTGGACGAGGTCGGGCGCCATGGCGGCCGGAGTGCACAGCACGGCGAGGTCGACGCCTTCCGGCAGCTCGTCCACGGCCCTCACCACCGGACACCCCAGGATCTCTCCGCCGCGGGGGTTCACGGGAAGGACGCGCCCCGCATATCCCGATTCGGAAAGCGCGCGCAGGATCTGGTAGCCCCGCTTCGCGGGCTCGGCGCTCGCCCCCACGACCGCGATCGAATGGGGATCGAAGATTCGATCGAGCGTGGACCGCTCCGTCATGTCACCGACCGGTGAAGCGGGGCGGACGACCCTCTCGGTGCGCCGCGATGCCCTCGGCCCAGTCTTCGGTCCCGAAGATCTGGTCGAGCGCGTCTCGTTCACGATCCATGACTTCGGCGCGAGACCGGTCCGCGGCGGGTCCGATGAGGTGTTTGGCCGCTGCGAGCGACCGCGGCGCTCGCTCGGAGAGCCTATGCGCCCAGGTGCGTGCGGTCTCCAAAACGTCCGAAGCCGGCACGGCGCGGTTGGCCACACCCATCTCCACCGCTTCCGCGCCGCTGAAGAAGTCGCCGAAGTAGATGAGCTCGCGCGCCTTCGCCACTCCGATCCGCTCGGCGAGCGTATAGGCCACGCCTCCGCCGATGAACGTGCCGAGCGCCACCTCGGGCAGCCGCAGCTTCGCGTCCTCGGCCACGATCATGAAGTCGGACGAAAGGGCGAGCTCCAGGCCAGCCCCGACCGCCGCTCCGTTCACCGCGGAAATCACCGGGGTACCGATGGATTGGAGGAGCCGGTTGGCTTCCTGCGCCGCATCGATGTAACGGGCGCGCTCGTCCGCTTCGGGAGGTCCAGCCGCGTGGGCCTTCAGGTCGGCACCGGCGCAGAACGCGCGGCCGGCCCCCGTCAGGATCACGCACCGTACCTCCGGTTCGGCGTCCGCGGCCGCCAGCTCCTCGATCAGTCGCTCGTAGAGAGAGAGACTGACGGCATTCAATCGATCGGGGCGATGGAGGGTTAGCTCCACCAGCGGTCCCGCCCGCTGACGAAGGACCTCCTCACCGTTCGGGTTCACTGGCCGTCCCCGCCCGGCCGCGCCCCCGCTCATCCGTCACCTTCGCGGACCCAGGGCGCGCGGAGGGCTCGTCCCGCCAGGGTCCCGAGGAATGCGCCGTCCCGAATGGCGAACTCGCCGTTCACGATGACGTGGACCGCTCCCTCGGCGTAGTGGTGCGGATCTCGCATGGTCGCGAGGTCTCGGTACTCGTCCAGGTCGAGGACGACCAGGTCGGCGATCCGGCCCTCCTCGACGTAGCCACGATCGGTGAGGCCGAAGAAGTCGGCCGCCAGACCACTGAAGCTCCGGATCACGAACTCGATGCTCAAGAGATCGTCGTCGAGGGCGACCATCCGCATCTTCCGCGGAAACGCACCATACACGCGGGGATGGGTCACGTCCTGCCCGGCGGCGGGCGTCCGTCCGTCGGTGCACGTCATCATCCATGACTTCGTCGCAAGCAGTCGAATGTTGTCGACGTCGTAGAGGCCGAGGTTCATCACGCTCGCGTTTCCGTTCTCGGCGACGATTCGGCGCACGGTCTCGGGCACGTCCGAGCCCCACTCGTCCGCGAGCTCGGCGAGGGTGCGACCGTTCAGTCGCGGGTCTTCGTCGACGATCATGATCTGCTCCGGGCCACCCCGCATCTCCAGAGACTCCAGGATCTGAAGCCTCAGCATGGAGGAGGTATCCGGATCGGCGAACCGGGCGAGTACCGCCTCCGTGCCGCCAGCGCTCGCCCATCTGGGCAGCGCGTACGATCGGAGGTTGGACTGCGTGGCCGTGTAGGGGTGTTGAGCCGCGGCGACCTGTACCCCCCGTGCGCGGGCATCCTCGATCATCCGGGCACCGACGTCGGCTCGCCCGTAGTTGGTCGCCCCCTGGGGGCTGAAGTGCGAGAAGATCACGCGAAGACCCGACTCCTCCCCAATGCGAATTCCCTCCTGAACGGAGGCGTCGTATCCGATCCCTCGGTATGTCGCGCCGAGGTCGCGGTCGTGCGTGTCGTAGATGGCACCATCCCATTCGGCCGCCACAGCGCCGAGCGCGATGACCTCTTCGGTGCTCGCGTAGTACCCGGGCGTGTAGAACAATCCGGTCGAGAGTCCGAACGCACCCTCCTCCATGCCCTGTCGTACCATCGCCTTCATCCGGACGAGCTCGGCGTCCGTCGGCTCGCGGGCGTCCATGCCCATCACCTCGCGGCGGATCGCGTTGTGGCCCACGAACGTGAGCGCGTTCACACCGACCCCGTTGCCGTCCCATGCGTCGAGACGCTCGGCGACCTGCCACGGTCCTCCCCCGTCGAGCCCGAGGGCGACCGTCGTGATGCCCTGAGCGAGGAACGCCCGTCCGTCACGGCCCCACTCCTCGTCGAGTTCCGCGTGCGAGTGGGCATCGATGAATCCCGGGGCTACGGCCAGGCCCGTGACGTCGACACGCATGATCCCGGGTGGAGCATCGACCTCGCCGACCGACACGATCCGGTCCCCGGCGATCGCCACATCGCCGATGAAGGGTACGGCCCCGTCTCCTACGTAAATCGTGCCCCCCGTCAAAACGAGGTCCACGTCGGGCGCCGCCGGGGCACACGCGGCGTTCACGAAGGCGACGAGGACCGCGGGTGCAAAGAAGGAAACGAAGGAAGAGATAGGCCGGCTGGGCATGGTCGCTTGCCGTCGGTCGAGGTTCGGCGGTGGGTTCGCGAAGATGCGCGATCTTGCCACGAGGCCCCCCAGCGCACAAGCGGAGTCCCTCTGGCGTATCTTTCCGCTCATGGTCCCGGATTCGCGGTAGGAGACTCGCTTGGGCAGAGAAAGACGATGGGGCCGTCGACGCCGTCTCGTCGCCACCGTGGGGGGCGGGGTCCTCGTCCTCGTCCTCGGCGTGTGGTTCGTGATCATCCCGTATCCGCGTGGCCTCGGCGAAGGGGATCCGGCACCGACGTCGCTCATGACGCAGCGGCTTCGAGAGGCGCGCGCGGCCGGCGATTCGCTCGTGGTTCGGCATAGCTGGGTCCCACTCGATGAGATCTCGCCGAATCTGGCGCGTGCCGTGATCGTGGCCGAGGACTACCGCTTCCGGCAGCACGAGGGCATCGACTGGGTTTCGCTCGCCGACGAGGTCGAGTGGACCGGCGACGAGCACTTCTCGTGGTGGAGTTCGGCCGATTTGGGCGCCTTGGCCCGGGCCCTGCTCTATGGCTGGTCTCACCGCGACGAGCTGCGCGGGCGCAGTACCATCACGCAGCAGCTCGCCAAGAACCTCTACTTCGGGACCGACCGCTCACTCCTACGCAAGGCGATGGAGGCCCTTGTCGCACGACGCCTGGAGCGAAGGCTGACGAAGGACCGAATCCTCGAGCTCTACCTCAACATCGTCGAGTGGGGCCCCGGGATCTTCGGGGCCGAGGCGGCGGCGCGTGTGTATTTCGACAGCCCCGCATCGCGTCTCAGTCTCGACGAGGCGGCAGCGCTGGCCGGTACGCTACCGCATCCTCTCACGTCCAACCCGGGCCACCGGCCCAGCCGCATGCTCTGGCGAAAGCGGTTGATCCTCGAGCGACTCGGGGGGGGTCTTCCCACCGCACCCATGCCGCTGCCCGAGCCCGACATCGGAGACTTCCTCACCGAACCGGACCTCGAGTTCCCGCCGGTCGGGGACTCGCTGACGGCGGACACGATCGCGGGGGATTCGACCACCCGAACCGACACGATCCGAACCGACACGATCCGAACCGACACGATCCGAGCCGATACCATCCGAGCCGATACCATCGGAGTCGACATCATCCGGAGCGACACGATCAATCGAACCGACACGATTAGGACGGATGGCCGTATGTAGGCCCGATGATACTTCGCGTCTTTCTGCTGTCGACGGCCGCGCTGCTCTCGTGTGCGCGGACCGCTACCGCACCGGAGCTCGAGCCGCTGGGCGATGCCGACGTGACGGTCCTCTTCGTCGGCAACTCCCTGACCGCGTGGAACGACCTTCCCGGGATGGTGGGCTCGATCGCCGACGCCGCCGGGCGCTCGTACGAATACCGTTCGGTGCTGCGGCCCAACTATGGGCTCCAGGACCACTGGGCGTCGGGGATCGAGGGCGTAATCCGATCACTCGCACCGGACGTCGTGGTGCTCCAACAGGGTCCGTCCTCGGTGGGCGACAACCCCCTCAACCTCCGAACCTGGTCCGAGAGAATCGGGGCGGTCGTCCTCGAGACCGGCGGAACGCCCGCCCTCCTCATGGTATGGCCCGAAGCAACAAGGCTCGGCGCGTTCGATGCCGTGCGTGACTCCTACGCGGCGGCGGCCGCCGCGACCAATGGCCTCTTCATCCCTGCGGGGGACGCGTGGCGTCAGGTCTGGGCGCTCGATCCGACCGTCTCGCTCTACGGTCCCGACGGATTCCATCCCAGCCAGACGGGCTCCTTCGTGGCGGCGCTCACCGTGTTCTCGGTTCTCTTCGACGAGGACGTTCGAGACCTGCCGCCTCTCGGCGTCGGGTCCGCCGACGAAGGTCTTCTGCGAGAAGCAGTCTTCGCCGCGGTGAGCTCACGCTGAGGGCCCGGAACTGGCCGTAAGTCGCCGTTCGAACGGGCGCTGATCGTCCGGGGAAAACGTTGCGAAATCCGGCAAAAAAGCCCTGGCGGCTCCCGCCAGAGGTTCCAGGAAGCCCCGATCCACGGGGCTTTTGTCGTGGGCACGGATCTGGCGACCTCAAGAGGGGCAGGCGTGCCGATTCGGGGGATTACCGGTGCGCCCGGCCTCGTGTGACGGAGCCTCAGAACCGGAGATCCACAATGCCTTTGAATCGTTGGGTTCGATTCGCGGCCGGGGTGCTCGTACTTACGGCGTGCGAGCAGGACGCACACGTCATGGCCGGTCCCGTCGTCGATGAGCTTTGGATGGGTCCGGAGGTGATCGCCACCGACCCCGAGATGACTTCGTTGGCGGAAGTCGCCGTCGATCCTCTCTTGCTGGAGATCTCGGCGATGGTGCCTTTATCCAACGACAAGGGCGCGGCTTCGGCGCTTCAGACGTTCAGCGCCGAGCTGTTCAATCAGCCGGCCCCGTCATTTCTCCTCCTCGAGCATTCGTTGGGCTCCGCCTATGGGGTGCCCGATCTGACACTCGAGCCGGATGCCGAGGTCGCGACAGAGGTGCTCGACCTGTACCGCGATTGGGCCGCCCAGACGCTGTTCGGCGTGGACCGCGACGCGCTCGCGCCGTTCATCCAACCTGGAAGCTGATCGAACGATCTTTCGTCGGAGATTCAGGAACATGACATACACAACGACAGGTACGAACCGAAACGCGCTCGCACGCCTCGCCGGCCTTTGGGTCGCGACGATGATGCTTGCACTCCCAACAGACGGCTTCGCCCAGGCTGCGAGCGACGCCGAGATGCAAGCGGCGCTCGCTGCACTGGGCGCTCCGACGCTGGGCGCCAATCTGGTCGAGACGACGGAAGCGGAGCCCGGGATGCTCTACGCCTGCTACATCCCGCGTCTCGGTCTGGTCTACCGCGTCAAGGGCGAGGGACTGCGCGACCAGTGCCACTCGCAGCGTCACGTCGCGTTCTCCTGGTCGGAGCTCGGAAGCCCGAACAGTGAGGGAGTCCCAGGACCGGAAGGTCCCATGGGCCCGCAGGGCCCGCAGGGCGAGACCGGTCCAGCAGGACCGCAGGGTGAGCCGGGTCCGGTAGGACCGCAGGGCGACGAGGGACCCACAGGCCCGCAGGGTGAGGCCGGTCTGGCAGGCCCACAGGGCGACACGGGACCGGCCGGCCCGCGAGGCGAGTCGGGGCCCGAGGGCCCGGCGGGTTCGGAGGGTCCCCGCGGTCCGGCGGGAGCCGATGGTGCGCCCGGCCCGGCAGGCCCAGCAGGCGCGATCGGTCCCGAGGGGCCAGAGGGTCCGAACGGTCCGGCGGGAGCCGATGGTGCACCCGGTCCGGTGGGACCGGCCGGACCAGCCGGACCGGCAGGACCGGAGGGGCCCGAGGGCCCGGCGGGGCCTCAGGGCCCTTCGGGCATATCCGGCTTCCACATCAAGAGTGGCACCTTCTCGGTCGAGCCCGACGCTGTACGCATGGGGCAGCACACCTGCGGGAGCGGCCCCACCGATCGGGTCTTCGGCGGTGGCTTCAGCGTCTCCGGGGACACGTCGAACTACCGGATTCTCGATAACCGGCCGAACCGCGACTACCTATGGATGGTCCAGGTCCACAATCGGTCCAACATGGGCACCTTGAACGTGACGTTCTACGCCATTTGTGGCCGCGCGAACTGACCGCGTCGACGCGGAGGGTCGCGTACCGAAGGTGAAGCCGCCGCGACGGCACCCCCGTCGCGGCGGCCTCTTCGTACGCCGAGGCCCCGGGATCAGAACGAAGCGTTCATCATGACGTAGATCCACGTCATGTTCTCACCGAGCCGACCGATCTCGGCGAACCCCTCGGCCTGCCACACGTAGCCGAGCCCCGCGGTCGCGCTGAGGTGCTCCGAGTAGCGGTGGGTGAGGGTCAAGTCGAGCTCTTCGCCGAAACGCGTCTCGGTGAGCGTGCCCTGTTCCGCGGCCCGGAAACTGTGTAGGTCCACGCCGGCCGAGAACGCTCCACCGGGCTGAAACGCGAGCTTGAGAGCAAGGTCCTGCAGGCCGGCCCCGCCGGTGTGGGCAGGGATGTTCAGGAAGAGGTCCGCGAAGCCGTAGAACTTATGGTTCGTGGCGAAGAGCGTGTTGAAGACCTCGACGTCCGCCGTGGCAGGATCGTCACCCGACAGGTAGTCGTACCAGAGCGTGGCGGTGACGCGACCGTCGGCAAACGTGGTTCCGACCCGCGCGCCGAGCAGGTAGGCCCGGACATCCGCCCCGTCGCGCGTGCCGGTGTCGAACGTCGCCTCGACCCGGCCGAAGACCTCCCCCCCGACCACGTATCGGGCACCCAGCCACTGCTCGTCGGACTCTGCCGCGCCCGAGATCCGATCGTAGAGCCAGTAGACGTCCAACATGCCCGGTCCGACGTCGTCGACGGTCGTGTAGACGCCGTAGAGCTCCCGATCGTCGGCGATGCCTGGCGCGGTATCGTCGTTGACCGTGAAGCCCAGGAACACCCAATGCGTCCGGTCCGTCTCGATGTCGAAGCGCAGCCCGTCGAAGCTCTGGCCTTGCTGTGTCCAGTCGACCGCCCCCAGTAGACGCTGACCCCCGAGGTTGGTCTCCATTCGGCCGATCGTGCTCGTGAGCCAGTTCCAATCCTCGCCCTGGTAGCGCAGGTAGCCCTGATGCAGGTCGAAGGCGTCGGCCGAAAAGTCGAACAGTGGATGGGTCTCCCCGCCCCATATGCGCACGTCCTGAGCTTCGACGAAGATCGACAGCCCGGGCTCGATCTCGGCGTCGAGCCCGAATCGGACCCGCATCGACGTAAAGTCGTCGAGTCCGCCAGCCACAGGATCGCGATACTCGTAGCGGGGGCGAACCTGGCCGGAGAAGGTCAAGTTCTGTGCCGCCGCGGGCAGGGGCAGGAGCAGTGCGATCGCGACCGAGACCACGCTCCGCCGCAACCCCGCTGCGAGGGCCCACCGACCGGGCGAGTGAGCGGACGTCGACATCATGGCACGTCGCCGCCGATCGGGCGCGCGGTGAAGGTGTTCGTCATGAGCTCGTCGTCCCAGCCGCCGGTGACGTGGATGAACGCCTTGGCGTCGTAGAGGAACGCTTTGATCAGGTTGTGGTTGAGGTAGGCGTAGACGCCTTCCTGCTCGAAGGTGTACACCGCCGCGGCGGTCCCTCCGGCCACGACGTCCCACGACTCCAGTCCCTCGTCGGGTCGGTTCGCGAACTTCCCGTATGGCCAGACCCAGTCCCCGTGCCCGCCGATGAGGTGCGGAAACGAAGGGTTGTTCGCCTGCGAATGGAGCATCAGTACGGTCTCCCCCACCTCGGCTTCGAGGCGGATGTCGGCGGTCAGAGCGCCGTACGTGCCGTTGAAGGCGATGTGCGTGGGCACCAGCCCCCGCATGACTTCGAGCATGTCTCCCATCTGCAGCGCGAAGTTCCCGTACCGCCTCGACGTGCCGTCGGCGTTCATCGGCACGTAGTAGTCCTGCTCGCCGAAGTAGAACGCCTTGTCGTATCGGATGGGGTCTCCGTACCCATCGCGCAGGCCCTCGCGGGGCAGGACCAGGATGGCCCCGTTGCCACCGGTCGTGACGTGGTAGGGCACCATCTCTCCGCCAGGGGCGCAGTGGTAGACGAAGAAGCCGGCCTTTACGGCCCTCCACCTGAGCCCAACTTCCTCACCCGGCGCGATGATCGTGAGGCCGCCCCCACCCAGCGCGCCGGTGGACGCGTGGAAGTCCACGTTGTGCGCCAGTTGGTTGTCGGTCGTGCCGAACCGGATCGTATCGGTGGTCCCGTTGAGCATGGTGAGGTTGACCCAGTCCCACTGGAACACGACCGGAACGGGTCCCGGAACGTGGTTGTTGAAGGCCATCTGCCAGACGAAGACGCCAGGGGCGATCTCGACCTCTCGTTCGACGATCTCAAAGCGGATGTTCACCACCCGTGGCGGCCCGCTCGCGACCTGTTCGTGCGGCGGGAGGAAGGGCGGATCGACCAGTTCCTGCGTGACGACCTCGGCGTTCGCGACGGGGAAATCGACGATGGCGGGATCCGGCCGGACCTTCCATTCGTCGCCACCTTCGGCGCACCCGATGAACAACCCGACCGACAACAGCGGTAGTGCCCACCACCGGCTCGCTCGATTCATGAGGAGACTCCTGATAATTCATCATATGGATATGCGACATTCCCTATGAGGATGTATCGGAGCCCGTCGCGTCACA
This sequence comes from Gemmatimonadota bacterium, assembly GCA_029863525.1. Lineage (GTDB taxonomy): Bacteria > Gemmatimonadota > Gemmatimonadetes > Longimicrobiales > Gaopeijiaceae > UBA2589. Next base: position 15,607 of record JAOTVL010000006.1, on the reverse strand, counting down.
GTCGGGGAGTGACGGGTCTTGGTGGGGGGAAAACCCCTACGCGGCAGGATCGACGCGGAGCGAGGGCGTGGGGCGACTCCCTCGGATCGCCGACCTCAGGGTAGGATGCGGGACACCCCGATCGTCGGCCCACCGGAGCACGGCCCGGTGTTGAAGAAGACCCCGTCGATTCGAACCTCGACCCCGACCTGGAGCTCGTTCGTCGGCCCCGTGAGCTCATAGGTGTAGCCGTCCCGGTCCATGAACAGGACGCAGTCGTCGGACTTCGACGTCACTTCACCCGTGCGCCGCACCAACCCCTCGTCATTCGTCACGTGGAACGGATCGGACATACCGATCGGGGCGAAGATCGCGTTGAACGCGATGAAGACGATCGGCCGATCCCACGGGGAGTCCGCCGGGACCTCGACGCGGACCGCGATCTCTCCCCAGCGACCCTGCTCGGCCTCCGTCAACGCCTCGAAGCCCCGGCCCATCGCCCCGACACCCACGTGCACCCGCGCCTCCAGCGGCAGATTCAACGTGCTCACCGAGACGAGCGTGCCCGGCGGCCCGCTCTGGGGCGAGATCGACTGGATGCGACGGATCTCCTCGGGGGCCACGGACGTCGGGTGTGCTTGGGCCGAAAGGCATGCTGGCCCGAAAACGGCCAGGATCGCGAACATTGCGGTGGACGAACGTGAGCTTCGGCTTGTCTGGCGCACCGTGCCTCCTTCCCGCTCCGGTGGCGGGGTGCCGGTCGACATGTTGGAGGGTCCAACTTGGGGACTGGCACGGCGCGGCGACAGGCGTCACCCTCCGCGTCCAGACCCTTCACGGTCGACGCCGGTCCGTCGCCCGCCCGTGCTCAGTAGTCGATTCGTACCAGGCGCGCGGACTGGTTCTGCGTGACCGGGTCCCAAAGCCGCAGCACGACGCTCGCATTGCCGTTGATCCCGGATCGGGCTCGCGCGGCCCGGACCAGGGGCACCAGATCGAAGATCCGCGTTTCGGAGATCAAGGCGTCGCACATGTCGCCCCGCGCGTCGTGCGAGATGAACGCGTTCACCTGAGGCGGGTCGGAGCTGGTCCAGTCCCCCCAGATCACGAGATCCATCGCATGCGGACTGCAGCCGCCACCGTACTCGACGTCCACGACCAGATCGAGGCCGTCCACCGTCACGTCGTCGATGGCGTAGGCGTCCGCCGGCCAGTCGGACGGATTGGTCACGAGCGCAACGATCGCCGGGACTCGGGCGCGAGACAGGGATACGAGATCCGCGATCACGTCGATCAGGCCCTCGGGGATGAGCTCGCCGCTTCCCCGGACCTGAACGGTCCGAAGGCCTCGCGAGTAGGTGAGCTCGTAATCGATCTGGTCGCAGCACTGACTCCCGTAATCGCCCCCGAGCCCGAAGATGCCCATCTCCTCGAGACGCGACGCGAGAATTTCTACGAGTTGAGACGAAATCGGCGTGATGACCTCGCCCGCCTCGAATTCGCAGAAGGACACGCAGGCGATGCCCCGGACCTCGAGCTCACCTCCGTCCACCACAAAGGTGAAGTCCTGCCCCACGAACCCTCCGCTCACGCGGAGCTGAATCGATACGTCTTCCACGTCGACCGGGCCGAGCGGCGCGGAGGCGCAACTCCACGCGGTGAGGCACAGCGCGAAAGCCAACCCAGGAGTCTTCGTGACCATGGTCCCCTGCCCTCGTGATGCGATAGCCGACGTTCGGCGATCCCGTGGATGACAACGAATAACAGAGCCGGTGCGTGACGCTACGTCAGCGAAATCGCGCTCTCGTCGGTCCTTGAGGAGAGCACATTGCGCCGGCGATCGACCGCGGCGCCGATCCCCATCCTCGACAACAAGAACAGGACCAGTCCCATGTTGACCCGTCGCGAGTGGCTTCGTATCAGCGCGGGCGCCGGCGCCGCGCTCTCGCTGAACCCCCGACTGTTGGAAGCGCTGCAGTCGCAGGCGCTCATGACGAAGCCGATCCCCTCGACCGGCGAAGAGATCCCGGTCATCGGTCTCGGTGGGCGCTGGATTTCGACCAACTCGACGCCCGAGGAGCTGGCAGGGCACCGGGCCGTGCTGCATGCGCTCGCCGACGGCGCTCCGGCCTCGGGGCGCGTGTTCGATTCGGCCGCTGGGTACGGAGGAGGCGCCTCCGAGGAGCTCGCCGGCCAGTGGGCCGAGGAGGATGGCTTTCAAGACCAAATCTTCTGGGCCACCAAGGTCAATGTCGCGGGTCGTGGCGGTGGCTCGGTGCGAGAGGCGGATGTTCGCGCGCAGATCGACCGGTCGTTCGAACGCATGCGACTCGACGTCATCGACCTCGATCAGGTACACAACATGGGCGACCCGCCCACGCAGCTCGGTGTGCTGCAGGAGTACAAGCAGGAAGGCCGGATCCGTTACATCGGGATCACCACGACGAGCGAGGGCCAGTACGACGCGCTCGCCCGCGTCATGCGCGACTACCCGATCGACTTCATCGGTGTCGACTACGCGATCGACAACCGCGTGGCCGAAGAGGTCATCTTCCCCGTCGCTCAGGACGAGGGGATCGCCGTCATGGTCTACCTACCCTTCGGCCGCAGCCGCATGTGGTCGCGGATCGGCGACCGCGAGCTCCCCGAGTGGGCAGCCGAGTTCGATGCCCACACGTGGGCGCAGTTCATGCTCAAGTTCGTCGTGGCCCACCCGGCCGTGACGGTCGCGGCACCCGGCACCGGCGATCCGGAACACATGATCGACAACCTCGGAGGTGGGCGCGGACGGCTCCCGACCCAGCAGCACCTGCACCGCATGCTTCAATTGGTGGATAGCCTGCCGGGCGGCTGATCGAGGGCCTCTACGTTCCGGGGTTGAAGAGAAAGAAGTCGTAGATCGCCCTGGAGGCCTGGGCGATCGCGCGCTCACGACCTTCGACGGGGATCTCGGAGTCTTTCACGAACACCACGGTGACCACGTGACCGGCGTCGCCCGGCAGGTAGATGATGCCGACGTCGTTCGTGGTGCCTCCGATCGTTCCGGTCTTGTGCGCCACGTCGGTCCTCGGCGGGAGGACGCCTTTGATGCGCCCCTCGCCGGTCTCGACGCGTCGCATGACGTCGAGCAACGTCTCCGTGCTCTGGGCGCTGAGCGCCGTCCCCTCCCAGATCATCCGAAGAAGCTCGGCCATGGCGCGGGGGCTCGAGGTGTCACGCACGTCGTGGGCGAACGCTTCGGCGGCTCGCGCCCGCGCCGCCTGGTCGAGACCCTCAGCCAGAGCTTCCCATTCCTCGGGAGACACGCGTCCGTGCTCGGGAACGCCGTTCACGCCGACGTAGTCCGCGATCAGGCGTGAGGTCGGACGGTCCACCCGAATACCCTCGATGCCCAGCGCACGCATGCGCTCCGTGACCGCCGCTCCACCACCGGCGGCCTCCAGCGTGAGGTCGGTCGCGCTGTTGTCACTGATGAGGAGCATCAGCTCCAGGAGGTTTCGAACCGAAAGAACGACGCCCGGATCGTCGAAGAGCCGCGAGATCGTGCCACTTCCGGGGTGCAGATCTTCGGGGTGAACCTCGATCATGTCGGAGAGCGACAGCTCACCGCGGTCGACCCGAGTCATGAGTTGCACCGCGATCGGCACCTTGTAGGTGCTCGCCATGGGAAAGGGCTCGTCGGCGTGCAGATAGACGGCCCGGCCCGTCTCTAGGTGGATCGCAGCCACACCCATCGAACCTCCCGACAGGGGCTCGAATCGCTCGAGCTCCGCGCGGAGGCGGCCCAGCGCGCCGTCGTCCGAAGGCGACGTCTGGGCCCCTAGGTCCGCCGTCATGACGAACATCGTCATCGGTACGAGGACGAAACGGCGCGGGAGCGCCCTCGAGGTATTCATCGGATCGGTCCTCCACTCATGGCGGTTTTCGCTTGGGTCAAGACCTCGGTATACGGCGTTCGCGAGCCTTCCGCCATGCGGGGCCGGGTACCACTCCCTCTCGGCGCTCGGAAGCACGAGATTCCGCCCGCTCGATCACTCGCAATCCGTGGACACCCCGAATGCTTCAAGAGCTCGTGGCAGGCCCAGCTGGTCCGCTCGTCGTCTTCCTTCTCCGCGTGACAGACGTGAGCATGGCGACTGTGCGCATGCTCCTCATCATCCGTGGCCATCGGGTCCTGGCCCCGTTGATCGGCTTCTTCGAGATCCTCATCTGGGTCACCGCCATCGGCATCGTGGTGCAGCATTTGTCGAGCCCCGCCCACGTCATCGGGTACGCGGCGGGCTTCGCGACGGGTAGCTACATCGGACTCCGTCTCGAGGAGCGACTTGCCCTGGGGTTGGCGACCGTTCGAACGGTCGTGCGAGCGGGGGGCGCCGAGCTGGCGGGGGGGCTGAGGGACGCCGGCTTCGGCGTCACCGAGATGATCGGCCAGGGTCGCGAAGGACCGGTCGAGGTGCTCTACTCGGTCCTACCCCGCAGGCAGGTGACCCGCGCCCTCGCAATGATCAACGAAGGCGCGCCCCAATCGTTCGTCGTGGTCGACGAGCCTCGACGGGTCCTACGAGGCTGGCAATTCCCGGCGAAGAAGAAATAGCCGGCGCCCCTCGGCTCCTATGGTGTCGGGGCCTCCGAAAAGGACCGCACCGCGCTCACGATACCCTGCGCGGCACGCTCGGGGTTGTTCACGATCACCTCTCGATCGCGCTGACTCGTGAGGAAGCCCGTCTCGATGATCACGCCGACCGTCGCTGGATGGAGCGCGTGACGGTAGCGACGATAGTTGAAGGCGTAGTAGTTGCGCATCCGACGCGTCGTGGTCGGCAGGCGCCGAAGCCCTGTCACTTCGCCATATGCCGCGCCCAAGAGATCCGCCACCTGTTGAGCCTTGCCCGTCCGGTCGCGTCGGGAAGAGGCGACCCTGTATCCGGACGCCGACGGATCCGCGCTCCCGTCGGCGTGGATCGCGATGAAGAGGTCGGCGCGGTACGCCTGGGGCACCACGGCAGGAAGCACGTCGACCTCGTAGCCGGCCTCCTCGAGGATCGCGGCGGCGCGGCGTGCGATCTCCAAGTTGACCTCCCACTCGTGCATCCCCTGCCAGGAGGTACCGTTTCGCTTGAGTCCCGAGAGCTCCCGCGGAGCCTCGTTGGCGCGCCAGTGGCCCGCCTGGAGAGCGATGCGGATCGCAGGCGCGTCGGCTACGGCGTCCGAGCCGACGCGCATCTCGTCGAGCTGGCCGGAGCCCGCCCCTGCCGCCCCGCTGAGCAGGCAGGCTCCCGCGATCGCCGCAATCGTTCTCATTTGTCTACCCTCACATCCCATGGACCACGTCGACGGTTGGTACGAAGCCATATCGTGCGGCGCGGGTGGGCGGCCCGCAATGGGTAGAGGACCGCGCCCTGATCACGGCCTGGTAGGGGGGGTCTCGGACGAGGGACTCCCTTCGTACAGTCTATCCCGCGTTACCTAATCGCCGATCCGAACGTCATAAATCCAGACGGTCCGTCGTTCTACTGACGCGGACCGGTGCCCTGAGTCAATCTCAGTCTGGAGGGATCATGCGACGCATCGCACGACAGCTCACGTGGACGATCGCGGTCGTGATCGCGGCCACGGCGTGCGGCGAGGATGCACTCACGCCCGAGCTCGATCTGGAAACCGTAACCGAAGACCCCGATGCCGCGCTGGTCACGGCGATCGACGGGATCACCCAGCAGTTCGGCCTCACCGACGCGGAGACTCTCGCCGGCGTCGGCGAGACCGACGAGGCTCCGGCCTTCGGCAGCGACGTGTTCGCAGAGGCGTTCGGTGGCCCGGAAGCGCCGGAACTGGGCGTTGATGTCGCCAGCGATCCCGCGCTACTGACGCTGGCGCCCGACAAGCTCCAGATCTACAACGTCATGGCGCTCTGGGGCCGCATCCGGCCGAACCGGAATACGGAGTGGAGGCCGGTCCAGTGGGATCCGGCGCTGCAGGTGGCCGAAGGAGACGCGGTGCGCGTACGGCGGGAGATCCTCTTCGAGCCCGGCGACAAGGTACATCCGCAGGAGCAGCGCAACTTGGTCACGATGACCTCGTGGACCGGCCCCCACGTGGACGGTGTCGTCGCGCAGGTCGCGATCGTGACGCCTGGCATCACACCGACCGATCCGACCACCGACACCGATGTCGCGGGCGACTTCTTCGCGTTCCGCAGCGAGCCCTACAGCGTCCGGATCCCGGCGTCCGACCTCGGCGACTTGCGTATGGCCGAGGTCATCGACGATACGGGCAACGGCGTGCTCCTCGCCTCGATCCGTAGGGCGCCCGATCCTTGCGGCGTGGGCTTCATGAAGGGCCGCTGGGCTCGTACCAGCGACCGGGGTGGCGTCTTCGGTGGCGTGTGGGTGCAGTCGAACGGCCGTCGTGAGGGCTACCTCGCCGGGCGATGGGGGGTCACGGCCGCCGGCGAGCGAGTCTTCCACGGCAAGATCGTGAACATGCAGGGTGAGTTCCTCGCCTTCATGGCCGGCACCTACGGTGACGGTGTCTACGAGGGCGAGATCTACGGCCGCGGGCGCGTCCTTCTGGGTTACATGAAAGGGCGCTACTCGGGCGAAGACGGGCACGGCTTCTTCCTCGGCGGATGGCGCCAGGCGTGCGTGACCGACGTCCCGCCACGCACGTGTCACCTCACTCCGGACGGCATCCGCGTGTGTGTGACGCCCGCCCTGCCTGAGCCCACGGGCTGAGCCTCTCGAGCGGTGCGGCCCGACGCCCCGGGTCGCACCGCTCCGGCGCTTCATCGAGCTACGTCTTGGCGAAGTGCTCCATGATCGCCGCCGCGTACTTGATCCCCTGCAGGTACCTGTCCACACGGATGTTCTCGTCGGGGGCGTGGAGGTTCGCCCCGGGGTTGGCGAAGCCCGTGAGGACGCAAGGAATCCAGACATGGCGTAGGATCGCGCCCTCCGCGGAGACGCCATTCACGATCGGAAGCTCGCCGTAGACCTCGGTGGCGGCGGCGATGATCGCCTGACTGATGTCCTCCTTCACCGAGATCTTGTACGGTGGCTCGGCGCCGTCGAAGGCCTCGACCTCGATGTGTCCGAAGCCGTGCTTCACCAGGTGCGCCTTTAGCTTCCGGATCGCATCCGCTGGCTGGATGTTGGGGATCAGCCTGAAGTCCATCCGGACCCTGGCCTCGTTGGGAATGATGGTCTTCCTGCCCTTGCCGGTGTAGCCCGCGATCATCCCCTGGATGTTGGCCGTGGGCTCGTAGGTCCGGGCCCGGATCGCGTCCACCCCGTCCCGACCGAGCGCGAACTCCGAGATGCCCCACTCGTCCTTCAGGGCCTCGAGATCGACCCGGGCCGCCTTGTCGGCGAGCTGCTCCTCGTCGTCGGGGCCGAGCTGCCAGATCCCTTCCTCCCAATCCTCGATGAGGATCCGGCGATCACGATCGAGGATGGTGTTCAGCGCCCAAATGAGCTCCCACACCGGCGACTCCACCAGCGGGAAGTTGAGGGAGTGGACATCCATCTTCGCGCCGCGGGCGATGAGCTCGACGAAGAGCACCGACTTGAGCCCGAGCGAAACGTCGGGGACCTCGGTGCCTGTTTCCATGGACCCGTCCAGGCAGTGCATCCCGTCGGCCTCTAGGAGCCCTTTGTTCCGAGCCGCCCACGCGGCCAGGTTCGGCGAGCCGATCTCCTCCTCCCCCTCGATGAGGAACTTGAGGTTCACCGGCACCTCACCGCGGACCTGCAAGAAGGCCTTGGCGGCCTTGTTGAAGGCGAGGACGCCCGACTTGTTGTCGGTAGATCCTCTCCCGTACATCACGCCGTCCACGATGTCACCGGACCAGGGGCCGCCGTGGGTCCACTCGTCCAACGGCTCGGGAGGCTGAACGTCGTAGTGTGAGTAGCACAGGATCGTCTTCGCCGGCTTCTTGGCCTCGAGGTGCCCGAAGACGACCGGTGGACCTTCGTCCAGCTCGTGGAAGTCGGCCGGGAGCCCGTCCTCGTGCATCATGTCCCGGACCAGCGCGGCACACTCGCGTAGCCCAACCCCCTGCGCCGAGATGGAAGGCTGCCGGACCAGGCGTTGTAGGTCACGGACGCACTCGTCGGCGTGGGCGTCGATCCAGTCGTAGATGGGCTGCATGCTCACGGGAGAGGGTGCTCCTTGGAAAGCGTCCATGCATCCAGCCTCTGACCGGACAGGTGCACGGGACGAGTGGCGAGGTAGGCGAACGCCGGTGCGAGCTCGATGGGATCCACCCACTTCTCCCGGAGCTCTGGCGGGTAGGTCGTCTCGGACATGGGGGTGTGCATGTACATTCCCGGGGTGATGGTCACGGACACGATTCCGTGGCTCGCACCCTCCAGAGCCAGACATTTGGAGAAGCCCTCGAGCGCGTGCTTTGCCGCGCAATACGCGGTCTCGTCGGCGAATCCCTCGATACCCGAGCGCGACGAAACGAAGACGAGCGTGCCGCCCCGCTCCTTCATCGCGGGCCACACCGCCTGCGTCAGCTGGAACGCCGCCTGAATCCCCACGTTGAGGGTCGCCTGAAAGGCGCCGAGGCTGACTCGGTCGAGCGGCTCGACCCGGAGGATCGCAGCGTTGTGGATGAGGGTGTCCACGGGACCGGTCACGACCTGGCGAATGGCCCGATCGGTCGACTCCGCGTCGGCGAGATCGACCAGCGCGAAGGTGGCGCCCGGGCAGGCGTCGACGGCCTCGGCCAGCCCGTCCTCGTCGCGGTCGAGCAGGATGAGCCGCGCGCCGAGGCCGTGGAGGTGCCGTGCGATCGAAGCTCCAAGGCCACGGGCGGCGCCGGTGAGCAGGACCGTCTGGCCCTCGACCCTCAGTGGCCCCGTCGGCCGCCCCTCCGCGGGCCGCTCCTCAAGATCCGGCATGGACCTCTTCGGGCCGCACCCAGCGCCGCTCCCGCTCGGAAATGCGAACCGCGTCCAGGACGATCTGGTTGGCCAACCCGTCCACGAACGTGGCCCCCCGGCCCGGCCTTCGCCCCTCGCGGATCGCAGCGGTGAGCTCTTGCATGAGCGCCACGACGGAGACGTTCCAGATCCCCGCGTTCACGCCGGGCAAGGCGGCGTTGGGGTCGGGGACGGTGATGTCCTCGAAGTCGTCCCCGGCCGGCGCGTAGAGCAGCCGCTCATCGTCGTTGGAGAGCGTGATCGTACCCCCTGAGCCGAAGATCCGCGTCTCGTTGCCCATTCCGTGCGCAGCAACGCCCGACATGAAGACCTGCGCCACGGCGCCGGACGCCATCTCCAGCGTGAAGAAGGCCACATCGTCGGCCGTCGCGGTCCACGGTGCCCCGGTCTCGCGGTCGAGCCGGTCGGGCACCATCGTCGGCGCGGCGCCGGTGACCCACGCGACCTCGCCCAGCCACCACCGCAGGAGGTCCACCTGGTGGCTACCGTTCGCGCCGAGCCGCCCCCCGCCTTTTTCGGCGAGGCTCCACCAGTCGCCTTTCGGTCGGCTTGCGGGGTCCCCCCACGTCGTCCCGATGTTCGCGATGTTCACGTGCCGGATCTCGCCGAGGGCGCCCTCGGCGATGATCTCTGCGATCCGCATCCGGTTGGGGTTGAAGCGGAGCTCGTGGTCGATCATGTGCACGCGTCCCGCCCGCTCCGCTGCCTCGAGCATGGTCGCCGCTTCGGCGGCGTTCATCGCCGTGGGTTTCTCGCACAGCACGTGGGCACCCGCCGCGATGGCGGCGAGGGTCTGAGGCTCGTGGAGGTCGGTGGGCGTGGCGATGCACACGAGGTCGAATTCGTGCGACGCCAGCATCAGATCCCAGTCGTCGTAGGCGTGTGGCACCCCGAACTCCGATGCGGCGCTCCGGGCGCTCTCCATCCGCGCCGAAGCCACAGCCACGACCTCGACTCCGGGCACGTGGCGAAGCGCCGGCAGGTACGCTGCCTTCGCGAAGCTCGCTCCGATGATCCCGACCTTCATGTCCTTCTCCCCGTGGGTCGCTTGCGACGTCAGTACGGCCAGCTGGGAGCGCCACGGCCCCGCATCCTAGGCGGCGCACCGAGGGCGTAGCCAAAGCTACGTCGAAGTGCGCCAACGACGGAGGCGGAGCCGTGCCGCCCCAGCTAGGTGCGTTCCCGCAGCCGCGGGTCCAGGAAGTCCCGCAGCCAGTCTCCCAGGATGTTGAAGCTCAGCACCGTCAGCATGATGGCCACGCCCGGAAAGACCGCGAGCCACCACTTGTTGGCGACGAGGGTGTCCCGGCTCTCGGCGAGCATGCTTCCCCAGGTTGGGACCTCCGGGGGTACCCCGAGCCCCAGGAACGAGAGCGCCGCCTCGGACAGGATCACGCTCGCGACGTTGAACGAGGCGATGACGGTGAGTGGCGCCAAAATGTTGGGCAGGATCGTTCGAAAGATGATCGAAGGCGTGCTGTCGCCGAGCGCCCGCGCCGCTTCGACGAACTCCTTCTCACGAAGAGACAACGTATCCGCACGCACGATACGCGCATAGGTGACCCACTGCCCGATACCGAGCACGAGCACGAGGTTGCCGACCCCGGACCCCATGACAACCAGGAACATGATCGCCAGCAAGATGAACGGGAACGCGAGCTGGATGTCACCGAGGCGCATGATCAGGTCGTCCACCCACCCTCCGAAGTAACCCGAGAGAAGCCCTGCGACGATGCCGATCCCGCCGCCCACGGAAATCGCGGCGATCCCGACCAGCAGCGAGACCCGGGCCCCATAGAGGAGTCGCGAGAGCACGTCACGGCCGAGGGCGTCCGAGCCCAGCCAGAAGACCGTACCGTCCGGGCCCGCCGCCATCGGGTCCGCCAGCCGGAGCGCGAGGTTCTGACGATTGGGGTCGGAGGGCGCGAGCACCGGTCCGAACGCTGCGGCGATCGCCACGGCGCCCAGGACGATCACCGCGAAGATCGGCCAACGCGCGTCCAGCATGACGTGAGCGGCACGACGTAGCTCCCGGCGTGCGCGGCTCTCCGGAGGCGTCGCGAGGGCGACCCCGCTCATCCGCTGCCCTCCGCCAGCTTCATCCGGGGATCGAGCCGGACGTACACCAGATCCACGACGAGGTTGAGGAGGATGAAGATCCCCGCCATGAGGATCACCCCGGCCTGCACGAGCGGAATGTCCCGCTGATTGATCGCCGCGAAGAGCAGGCGACCGACGCCCGGATAGCTGAAGACGGTCTCCACGACGACTACGCCTCCGAGGAGAAAGCCGAACTCCAGACCGATGATCGTCACCACGGGGAGCCACGCGTTGCGTAGCGCGTGGTGGATGAGGACCCGTCGTTCGGGAAGTCCCTTGGAGCGCGCGGTTCGCACGTAATCCGCCTCCAGAACCTCCAGCAAAGAGGAACGCACCAACCGCGTGTTCCTGGCCAGCGAATAGGTGCCCACGGCGATGCCGGGCAAGACGAGGTGGAAGAGGGCTCGGGGTAGGTTCCCGAAGGCGGTGCCCACGTCACCCGCGATCAGGGGGGTGAGGAACGGGACGTGGCCCGAGATGGGGAAGATGCGCAGGTACAGCCCGAAGAAGAGGATCATCATGATCCCCAGCCAGAAGCTCGGGATCGACTGCCCCAACATCGAGAAGGTGGTGATCGATCCGTCCCATCCCGTTCCCCGGTTGATCGCTGCCAGCACCCCCAACGGGATTGCCAGGAGCAGCGCCACGATCATGGCGAAGAGCGTCAGCTCGATGGTGGCGGGCAGCGCGTCGAGCACGATCTCCATCGCCGGTTGCCGGTAGGAGAGCGACTGTCCGAAGTCACCCTTGGCCAGGTCCCCGACGAAGCTCAGGTACTGCTCGTGCAGCGGCCGGTCGAAGCCCAGGGCCCTGCGGGTCGCTTCGATCTCCTCGAGCGACGCTCGCTCACTGACGAAGAGATACGTGGGGTCGCCGCCCGCCTGGAGCGCGAGGAAGCTGACCAGCGTCACGCCCACGATCACGACGACGCTTTGGAGCAACCGCCTCAGGACGTAGGAGCCCACGGCGGCCTACCTCCAGGACACGGAGGAGGACGCGGCGGCTCGACCTCGAACCCCGGCCCGGGTGGGTTGCCCGCGGTCGATCACCGCAGTCGCGCGTCGAAGACGTGGACCCGCTCGTCTCGGCGCGGCTCCCAGACGATCCGGTCGGACACCCCATAGAAGTCGGGTTGGAAGTACAGGTGCAGCCAGGGGCCGTCCTCGTAGAAGACCTCGAGCATTTCGTCGATGATCGCGCGGGTCTCTTCTTCGCTCTTCGCTTCCGACAGCTCCGCCCAGCGGCTGAACCAACGCTCGTCGCTCCAGTGTGTGTAGTTCGTGCCCGATTCGACCTCCGCGAGGTCGGTCATGTCGTAGATGGGACTCCAAAGCCCGCCTCCGGTCCCGAGAAAGAAGAGGGGCCCCATGCTGCGCTCCCGAAGCAGCGGCGTGTAGACCGACGCCCACTCCAGGAGCTCCATCTCGACATCGAGCCCGACGTCCTCGAGGTATTGGGTGATGGCAAGCACGACATTGACGTCGTTCACGTAACGCCCCCTCCCCGCCTGGAGTCGGATCGAGAAGCGGACGCCGTCGTCACCTCGCTGCCACCCGGCCTGGTCGAGCAGCGTCTCCGCCCTGTCTGGATCGTATGGATACGGCGTGAGGTCGGCGTTGTCGTTGGGTGGGTTGACGAGCCCGGTCGCGCGCTCGCACTCGACGCTGAGCAGCTGGCGGCAAATGGTGGGCACGTCCACGGCGTACTGGAGTGCGCGCCTTACCCGCGGATCCTGAATAGCCTCTCCTCCGGGCAGCTGACGGTGCGCCTCCGAGAGGTTGAAGCCCAGATACATTCGCCGGGTCCCCGACACGATTCTCACCTCCGCGCGGCCCGACGCGTCGATCGCCTCGATCTGCTCCGGGACCACGTTGGTGATAATGTCGACGTTGCCCGCGATGAGCTCTGCGGTGCGGGTGGACGCCTCCGGGATGATCCGCCAAGCGATTCGTCGGAACGTGCCGGGATCCCTGACCTTCTCGAGCACCACCTCGGACCCCCGAGTCCAAGAGGCCAGTCGATAGGAGCCCGACCCGATGGGACTCGAGGCCGCCTCATCGAGCGTCATCTGCTCGTAGCTGTCCTTGCAGTGGACGTAGATCTCGGTGATCAGGCCGAACGCGATCGGGTTCTTCCGGGCGATGTTGATCTGCACCCGGAGGTCGTCGAGCGCTTCGGCGTCCTGAAACCCGATCGAGGTGAAGACGAAGCCGGGGGCGTTGCCCGTGAAGCGATTCTGCGGGTCGGCGATCCGGTTGAAGGCGTACGCCACGTCCTCCGCCGTCAGGGCCTCACCGTCGTGACACGTGAGGCCCTCATGCAGTGTGTAGACGTATGCTGTCCCGTCCTCCGAGATCTCGAGGGTGTGGGCGAGGTTCGGGAGGTGATTCCCTTCGGGATCGAGAGAGAAGAGCGTGCCGAAGATGTGCTGAGCGATGTTGGCGTTGTCCCGACTCGAGATCATGCCCGGCTCGAACGTCGTGATGTCCGCGCTGAGCCCCACCACGATGGTGTCCTCGGAGCGCTGCGCGCACGCGGTGAGGAGGCAGACCGCCACGAGGAGACCGGTGGCGGCGGACCGGGTAACGACGCTTCGATGGGTCATCTTCGGCTCATCCTCTCGAAATCCTAGAGACTCACGGTCCCCTCGCCCTCAGAGGCCCGAATGCAGGCCTCCACCATGCGAAGGGAGTTCAGGTGATCGGTTCCCGGGCAGGGGAGGGGCGTTCCGTCCCGGAGGTGACTGACGAAATCCACGAGGAGCGCCCGCGCGTCGTCGACCCAAGGCTCCTCCGGCGGCAGCGCGACCGGGGTGAGGTCGGTGTCGTCCCTGAACGCGTAGCCCAGCGACCCGAACATGTCCTCCTGGACGGCGATCCCCCGCTGACACTCGGTGCGCCATTCGAAGCCCATCCTCTGCCAGTTCCCCGCCCACGTGCCCTGATAGGTGACTTCGATGCCGCCGGTGAAGCTGATGAGGCCGCTCACGTTGGCGTCACCGTCGTACATGGACCAAGACGGGTTGAACGTCCGGGCCGATATCCGAACCGGTTCGGCGTCGTACACGAACCGCATGAGGTCGAAGTGGTGGATCGACTGCTCCCAGAGCATCGGCTGCTTCATGGACAGGGGGTACTTGTTGAGGTGAGGAAGCCGTCCATCGCGCCACCGTTCGTACGTGAACCGGCCGAACTCCGGCGGACCCAGTCGATCGGCAGCGAACAGCTCCTTCAGCGCCCGCGTCACTGCGAGGTAGCGAAAGTTGAGCCCGACGGCGAGCGCGACCCCGGCGTCGGCCGCCACGGCGACGTGGGCCTCGGCGTCGGCCACCGTGTCCGCCAACGGCTTCTCCGCGAGGATGGCGAGGCCGCCTGCGCACGCGGCTGCCACCTGCGCGTGGCGCCCCGCGGGTGGTGTGCACAGGAGCGCGACGTCGGCATCCACGGTGGCCATGGCCTCTTCCAGCGACCCCCCTCCCGCGGCACCCGGCGTCTCAAAGAGGGCCTGCGCGAGCCGCTCGGGATCGGTGTCCACGAGCCCCACCAAACGGCAGTCCGGATGCTCGTCGAGAACCCTACGCCAGACGCGAGACCGCGCGCCCAGGCCGACGAGAACGAAGCGGACGGGGCTCACGCCGCGACCTCCTCGGCCAGCAGGGCCCGTAGGCCCACGTGCGGCTCGGTCCAGCCGAAGCCACGAAGCGCAGGGATGTCGCTCGGGATCATCGGAGGCTTCACGCGGCCCACGGCCGGAACGGTGACGACCCCCACGCCCCTTGCCTCGGAGGCGATGAGGGAGGCGAGCTCACGATCCCTGCAGACGTGGGGACTCCCGAGGTGGAGCGGACGCCCGGCCGGTGGAGCGTTCGCTACCCGCTCGAGAGCCGCGGCGAGATCGGGCGTGAAGGTCCATTCCCGTACGGGATCGTCCGATCGTACCTCGCACGGGTGCCCGTTCCGCGCCGCGGCCAACCATCCGGCTACCAATGACACACCCTGCCGGCTGGGTCTCGCGACCTCCGCGGGACCGAAGAGGTAGCCCAAGCGAGCCACGTGGACCGCGGTGCCACGATCGGGACTGCGAGCGGCCTCCTCACCCGGCGCCGTGGCGACCAACGCCTCTCCCGCCCTCTTGGCCACGGCGTAGGGAGACGTGCCGCTCGGTCGATCGGTATCCGTCAGCCCCTCCGTCGCGTCCGTCGGGGCGAACACCCCGGAGGAACTGAGAAAGACGAACGAGGCCGCTTCGGTCCGGGTGGCGAACGCCAGCGCCTGCTCGAGCGGGCGAAGATTCAGATCGACGTACTCCAGCGGCGTGATTCCGAGCGCCGCGGGCTCCGTCGTCACCCACGCCGCGTGCACGACCAGATCCACCTCGGGCACATCCACGGGCACGCCCTCGGCCAAATCGGCCGTGACCGCTTGGATGCCGTGAAGCTCCCGACCCGCATCGAATGCGCGGTCCAGACCGATCACGCACCAACCGAGGTCGTCGAATCCGAGGGCCAGTGACCTGCCTACGAACCCTCCAGCCCCCGTGATCAAGACCCTTTTGCCCTCGGGCTTCATTCCGGGCGCTCTGCG
>JAOTVL010000085.1 GCA_029863525.1 Gemmatimonadota bacterium | reverse complement strand
GCCGCTGCAGCTCGTGAGGGTGATGGATGTTCACGCTTCTCTACCCAGGCCCCACACCTCGGCGACTACGAGCCCGACCAGGGCCGCGTACACGCTCGAGAGTCCGCCTTCGATCACGACCTGTTCCACGAACGGCTGCCTCAGTCCTTCGCCAACGGCGACCCAATGCAAGAAGTCGCGCGTCCACTTTCCGACGAAAACGTACGATAGCAGGAAGAGACGCGAGTCGCCGACGAACAGATCGCGGGTAGCCGCTCCACCGATCGCGACGACCGTCATCGCCACGCTGTTCGCGCCGAAGGCCAGCACGCTGAGCGCGTCTTCGAAGAGTCCGAAGAGGAGCCCGACAGCGGCGGCGCGCCCTAAGGAGATCTCGCGCGCCATCAGCAGCAGCGCGAGGGTGAGCAGGTCCGGGGCGCCCCGTCCGTACGAAAGCCCCACATGCAGCACGAAATGGAGGACGACGAGGACGCCCCCGAGGAGCCATATGCGGACCCGACCGGCCGGGGTCATCGTCCCTCCCTGCTCGGCGGTGCGCCAGAAGCATCGGTCGAGTCGACCCCCCATAGACCCGTCACGTCGTCACCCACGTCTCCCTGGAGGACCAGGACGTGGGTGGCGGCGCCCGGGTGGACCCGCGGCGTGAGCCAGAAGGTCTTGAGCCAAGATCCTTCCTGCCCCGCGAGCACATCGATATGCCCGATGGGTATCCCGCGTGGGAAGACCCCTCCCAGGCCACTCGTGACCACCAACGAACCGGGAGCGACCTGCTCGTTGAACGGCACCCCGTTGAGGAGGAGGCGGTCCGGCTCCCGAAAAGCACCCGCCCGGTTCTCGACCAACCCATACACCGTTCCATCGGCGAGCATCGCGCTCGCGCGGAATTCAGGGTGGCTCCAATCCATGCCGACCGAGTTGCGGGGCCGGACCTCCCGAATCACCCCCACCAGCCCCGACGGACCGATGACCGGTGACCCCTGAACGATTCCGTCGTCCGCACCGACGTCGACGATGAACATGCTCTCGGACCCCGGCGTCCCGGGCCGGAGGACGGTCGCCGGCAGATACCGAGGACCGGCGCGTTCACCGATGTCGAGTAGGGCGCGGAGCGTCCGGTTTTCGTCGAGCAGGACGGACTGGGTCGACAGCGTCGAGGAGAGCGAATCTACGAGCGCCATCAGCGAGTCGGCATCGGCGGCACCGATCCGGGACTCCTCCAAACGCTGCTGCGTGGCGATGAACGGCCGCAGAACCGTCACCTGCAGCGCACCCGAGATCCGCTGCTGATTCGGCTCCGAGAGAAACGAGGTCGAGAGCGCGACAAGCAAAACGATACCCGCGGTGATCAGCTCACCGCGTCGACCGACGGACTCCGATTCGTTGCCGTACGGGGGCAACCTGTCCCCCTACTGAACGAGGACCGAGCGGTATTTCGTCAGGTCGTCGAGGATGCGACCTGCGCCGCGCACCACGCACGTGAGCGGCTCCTCGTCCACGTGAATGGGCAAGTTCGTCTCGTGCTTGAGGAGCCGGTCGAGTCCCCGAATCAGCGCTCCTCCGCCCGTCATCATGATGCCGCGATCCACGATGTCGGACGACAGCTCCGGCGGCGTGATCTCGAGCGCCCGCCGAACGGCGTCCACGATCGCCTGGATCGGCTCCTGGATGCACTCGCGCACTTCTTGCGAGTGAACCGTGACGGTCTTCGGTATGCCGGAGACGAGGTCTCGGCCCTTCACCTCCATTTCCCGCTCCTCCCCGTAGTCGAACGCCGAACCGATCTGGACCTTGATTGCCTCCGCCGTCGGCTCCCCGATGAGGAGGTTGTAGTTCTTGCGAAGGAAGGTGACGATCGCGCTGTCGAGCTCGTCGCCGCCCACACGGATGGACGTATCCGACACGATGCCGGAGAGCGCGATGACCGCGATCTCCGTCGTTCCACCACCGATATCGATCACCATGTTGCCGGTCGGGGTTTCGACCGGCAGGCCCACGCCGATGGCGGCGGCCATGGGCTCGTCGACCATATAGACGTTCTTCGCGCCCGCAGACATGGCGGACGAGCGGACCGCGCGACGCTCGAGCTCCGTGATCCCAGAGGGCACACCGACGATGACCCTGGGCTTGATCCGGAAGATGCGCTTCGAGGTGACCTGCTTGAGGAAGTGACGAAGCATCATCTCGGTCACGTCGACGTCCGCGATGACGCCGTCCTTGAGCGGTCGGATCGCTTCGATACCCTCGGGCGTGCGACCCAGCATGCGCTTGGCCTCGAGCCCGATGCCGAGAATGCGGCGGCTCCCCTTCTCGACCGCCACGACCGAGGGCTCGTTCAATACGATGCCCTCGCCCTTCACATACACGAGGGTATTGGCAGTCCCGAGATCGACTGCGATGTCGTTGACGGGAATGATCCGGCCGGATTGAAACCAGTTGGTCAGTTCGGGTAGCAACGTCTCGGCTGTCCAAGCAGCGTAGGGCGTTCGTGGGGCCCGGGTCGGACCGTGGTCAACGACCGGATGAACATACGTTTACGTGTGATGCGGTGCCAGCATTCCGTTGTGGCGCCGCAGCTTCGCTCGCTCGAGCCACACCGTGATTTGAAATGTCACGAAGTTCCGGTGCTCCCGAAACCGCCCGCGCCGCGATCGGTCGCTGACAGCTGCTCCGCTTCGGCGATCTCTGGCGCCTCGAAGCGGGCGAACACGAGTTGGGCAATCCGTTCACCCCGCTCGATCGTGACCGTTTCACGGCCCAGGTTCTGAATGATGACACGTAGCTCGCCGCGATAATCCGGATCGATCGTTCCCGGGCTGTTCGGGAGCGTGAGACCGTGCTTGAGCGCCAGGCCCGAACGCGGGCGGACCTGGCACTCGATGCCTACGGGCAACTCCATGACCAGGCCCGTCGCGACCAGTCGAATGCCGCCGGGCTCGAGCGTGACCTCGTCTTCCGCGGACCGGACGTCGTATCCAGCCGCGTGCTCCGTGGCACGCTCGGGAAGCGGTAGGTCCGGATTCGACGGGAGTCGCCGAAAGCGCACATTCAGAGTCACGCCTTGGCCGCCGCCTTGAGGAACTCGTCCACGTTCCGGCATTCCATGCCGAAGGCGTCGGCAACACCCTGGTAGGTCACGTGTCCGTCCGCGACGTTCACGCCCAGCTTCAGCGCGGGATCGTCCACGCACGCTTGCTTCCAACCCTTTCCGGCCAGCGCGACCGCGTAGGGAAGCGTGGCATTCGTGAGGGCGAGCGTGCTCGACCGCGGTACGCCGCCAGGCATGTTGGCCACGGCGTAGTGGATCACCCCGTCCACGCTGTAGACGGGGTCGTCATGCGTCGTCGGCCTCATCGTCTCGACGCAGCCGCCCTGGTCGATGGCCACGTCGACGATGACCGTGCCGGGCCGCATGAGGCTCAGATCTTCGCGCATGATCAAGCTCGGGGCCTTTGCCCCCGGGATCAGGACGGCTCCGATGATCAGATCCGCGTCCTCGATCTGCTTCCGGATCGCGTAGCGAGTCGAGAAGAGCGTGGTGACGTTCGCGGCCATCACGTCGTCGAGGTAGCGGAGCCGGTCGAGGTTGATGTCCATGATCGCGACACGGGCGCCGAGGCCGGCGGCCATCTTCGCAGCGTTCGTGCCCACGACACCACCGCCAAGAATGACGACCTTACCGGGGTTGACGCCCGGCACACCGCCGAGCAGCACGCCGAGGCCGCCCTGCGGCTTCTCGAGGTATTTCGCGCCCTCCTGCACTGCCATGCGGCCAGCGACCTCGCTCATCGGCGTCAGGAGCGGGAGCTCTCCAGTGGGCAATTCCACCGTCTCGTACGCGATCGCGATCGCGCCGGAGTCGACAACGGCCTTCGTGAGCCCTTCCGCGGCGGCGAAGTGGAAGTAGGTGAAGAGCACCTGCCCTTCGCGCATCCGCGGCCACTCGGGCGCGATGGGCTCCTTGACCTTCATGATCATGTCGGCCTTCGCCCACACCTCGTCCGCCGTGTCGAGAATCGTCGCACCAGCGTTCTCGTAGAAGTCGTCGGTGAAGCCGCTGCCGAGTCCGGCGCCCTTCTGGACGACCAGATCGTGGCCGGCCTGGGTGAGCATCTCGGCCCCCGCCGGAGTGAGGGCGACTCGATACTCCTCGGGCTTGATCTCCTTCGGTACGCCAATCAGCATCTCGATTTCTCGCCTTGAATGAATGGAATGCGGATCAATTCTCTCGGATCTCGCCGTCGGGACCGAGCCGAAGCTCGAGATGCCGGGCAGGATCCAGGTACAGCGCGGCGGCTCGCCGCACGTCGGCCTCGCTGACCGCGTCGATCTTCGCCAGGAGCCCATCGAGTCCCAAGAACGGCTCCTCGTGCAACGCGAACGAGGCCAAGCGGTGGAGGCGGGCACCGGTCGATTCGAGGGAGAGCATCACCTGTCCTTTGACTTGGCGCTTGATGCGCTCCAACCCGTCTGCGCCCAGGCCGTCGGCCGCGACACGCGCGAGCTCTTCCCGCACCGCCTCCGACGCCGCATCGGCGTTCGCGGGCCGAGTCCCCACGTACACGCCCATGAGGCCGGCGACATTGTAGAAGCTCTGGTAGGTGAAAATCGAGTAGCAGAGACCCAGCTCCTCACGGACACGCTGAAAAAGCGTCGAGCTCATGCCGCCGCCGAGGGCGGCCGAGAGCAATACCAACGGATACCGAAGTTCGCTGCCATGCGCCGGAGCCCGGGTACCGAACACGATGTGGGTCTGTGCGGAGGCACGCCCCACCCGGACGGCACCGGTCTCGATGTTCTCAGGAGCCGCTACCGGTGGCACCCGGGGGCCCGAAGGCGCATTGCCGAAGAGCCGGTCGGCTTCTGCGACGAACGATTCATGCTCCACGTTGCCGGCCGCGGCCACGACCAAGTTGTCGCCGACGTACCGTGACCCATGAAGATCGCGGAGAAGCTCCGCCCCCATCGTGGAGACGGTTTCCTTCGTGCCGAGGATCGATCGTCCGTAGGGGTGACCACACCAGAGCCGATCACCATGAAGCTCGAATACCAGGTCGTCGGGCGTGTCCTCGACCTGCGCGATCTCTTCGAAGATCACCTCGCGCTCGAGCTCGAGGTCCGACTGCTCGAGACGAGGATGCAGCGTAAGGTCGGCCAGCACGTCCAACGCCTCGGGCACGTGCTCGTCCAGCACGCGCGCCTGATACGATGTGTGCTCCCGGCTGGTGTACGCGTCCAAAGAGCCACCGAGCGCCTCGAGCGCGTCGGCGATCTCTCGAGCCGACCGCTTCTGCGTGCCCTTGAAGACCATGTGCTCGAGCAGATGGCTCACACCGACCGTCTCGAGCGTCTCGTGGGCGGCACCCTGTCGGACCCATACCCCGGCCGAGACCGAACGAAGGCCGGGAATGTGCTCGCTGAGAACCCGGATTCCGTTGTCGAGACGGCTTTCGTTGATCGCTTCGACGGTGGACGCGTCCCCCGTCGACGGCATCGTCGTAGGCGCCACGGAGGGCACGGGCCTGCGCCCGTGCCCTCCGCGTTCACGCCTCGTCATCTAACGCCAACCCCGAAACGGGTAATGCGCACGCCTGGGCGTCAGCCCTCGGCACCCGCGGTGGCGGTCTCAGCGGGTTCCTCCGAGCGGGCCTCGTCTTCGGCGAGCGCGGCCTTCCGAGAAAGCCTCAGGCGACCCTTCTCGTCGATCGACAGGAGCTTCACCCGAGTGATGTCGCCCTTCTTCAGCACGTCCTCGGTGTTCTCCGTGCGACCTTCCTGGAGCTCGGAGATGTGACAGAGCCCTTCCGTGCCCGGCATGATCTCGATGAAGGCGCCGAACGAAGTGACGTTCTTCACCGGACCTTCGTAGATCCGGCCGACCTCGGGATCCTTCACAATGGCTTCGATCATCTCGCGTGCGCGTGCTCCGGCTTCGCCGGAAACAGCCGCGATCTTCACGATGCCTGAATCATCGATGTCGATCGTCGCGCCCGACTCCTCCTGGATGGCGCGGATCGTCTTGCCTTTCGGTCCGATGACCTCACCGATCTTCTCGGGGTTGATCTGAATCGACACGATCCGGGGTGCGAACTCGGAGAGCTCGTCACGCGGGCCGTCGATCGCCTGATCCATCAGGTCGAGAATGTGGAGGCGGCCTTTCCGCGCCCGCTCCAGAGCCTCGGTCAAAATCTCGACCGTGATGCCCTCGATCTTGATGTCCATCTGGATCGACGTCACTCCGGCCCGCGTCCCCGCAACCTTGAAGTCCATGTCACCGAGGGCATCCTCGAGTCCGAGGATGTCGGTGAGGACGGCGACGTCTTCGCCTTCTTTGATGAGCCCCATGGCGATTCCAGCGCATGGCGACTTGATCGGCACACCGGCATCCATGAGCGCGAGCGACGAACCGCACACCGTGGCCATCGACGACGAGCCGTTCGACTCGAGAATGTCGGAGACGATCCGGATGGTGTAGGGGAAGTCGTCGTAGGCCGGAAGCAGCGGCTGGATGGCCCGCTCGGCCAGATTCCCGTGACCGATCTCGCGGCGCGACGTGCCGCGATACGGACGCGCCTCGCCAACCGAGAACGGCGGGAAGTTGTAGTGCAGCATGAAGGACTTGGTGATCTCCTCGTACGAGTCGATCGAGTCGATGCGCTGCTCGTCTCGCGCCGTACCGAGCGTCACGACCGCGAGCGCCTGCGTCTGACCGCGCGTAAAAAGCGAAGACCCGTGCGTGCGTGGGAGAACGCCCACTTCGGACGTGATCGCGCGGATGTCATCCAGTCCACGACCGTCGGCACGCTCGCCCTTCTCGAGAATTTGGCGGCGCATCGTCTTCTTCTCGATGCCGCGCAGCGTCTCCTTGATGTCTTTCGAGTGCTCGGCGTATGCCTCGTCCTCGTCCGTGAGCATCGCAATGACGTCCTCGGTCACGGAAGCCATCGCCTGACTGCGCTCCTGCTTGTCGCCGAGCTGCAGCGCCTCGGCAACGCGATCTGCCGCGATGCCCTCCACCTTCTTCTTGAGCGACGCATCGGGCTCGAGCGGCGTCCAATCCATATCCGGGACGTTGTGGTCCTGGATGAACTCGTCCTGGATGGCACAGAGCTCGCGGATCGCTTCATGAGCGACCTGAAGGCCCTCGAGCATCTCGGATTCGGACACTTCCAGGGCGCCACCCTCGACCATCGTGATGGCATCGGTCGTACCGGCAACGACCACGTCCAGGTCGGAGTAAGCCAGCTGCTGGAACGTCGGATTGACCACCCAGTTGCCCTGAATGCGCCCGATACGCACCGCAGAAACCGTCTTGTTGAACGGCACCTTCGACACATTCAGCGCCACCGAGGCACCGATCATGGCGAGTACGTCGGCGTCGTTTTCCTGATCGGCCGACAGGATGAAGCACGCGACCTGCGTCTCGTGCATGAATCCCTCTGGGAAGAGGGGCCGGATCGGGCGGTCGATCTGACGAGCGGAGAGGATCTCCTTCTCGCCGGGTCTCCCTTCCCGCTTGAAGAATCCGCCCGGAATCTTCCCCGCCGCGTACGACTTCTCGCGGTATTCGATCGTGAGGGGAAAGAAGGGGAGATGTGTGGGGTTGTCCTGCACCGTGACGGCACAGAGAACCGCGGTGTCACCATACTGAACCAGGCACGAGCCCTGCGCGAGGCGAGCCATACGGCCCATCTCGAGGGACAGCGTGCGCCCGGCGAACTGACGCTCCAACCTCTGAATCATGTTGTCTTACTCACTTCGTTTCGGCCGGGGAACGTCCCCAGCTCTTGAATGGATGCCGAAGTGGCGTGTGATTCGGAGGAGAGAGCGACCGCCGCTTCGGGCACGCGAGCGCTCACTCAAGTGCGTGAGGCACGCGGGCCCTGTCCTGCAGCCATGTTGTAGGCCGTCTCCCACCCGAGGCTCACACGCCTTCGGTTTCGAACGACCGGTCGGCCCCGCTTCGTGCGGGGATGAGCCGGGTCCTGCGACTCGGCGCGACGCCGGGTCTCCGTCCGACGGGATTCGTCGGACGCACTCGCGATCAATGACGTAGACCGAGGTCCTTGATCAGCTCGCGGTACTGCTCGATGTCCTTGCGCTTGACGTACTCCAGCAGCCGCCGCCGCCGTCCGACCATCTTGAGAAGGCCCTGACGGGAATGGTGGTCCTGCTTGTGCGCGTCGAAATGGGTTCGAAGATCGTCGATGCGAGCCGTGAGGATCGCGATCTGAACCGGCGCGCTGCCACGATCGGTATCGTGGAGCTGGTACTTCTTGATGACGTCTTCTTTGACGACCGTCATGGCCGTGCCTCCTCGAGAGTCTCTCGCTACAAGGGAAGCGAACGTGTCCCGGCACCCTCTTGGTACCTTCGCATTTCAGCCTTGGAACCTAGACAAACCGTGTGCCGGCGTCTACCGCAGGTCCGACCGACGCGGACCGAGCCCTTCCCGCCACCCACCGACGCGCTACGGGCCGCCCGAGCCCGCGAGCACCCGTCGGGCCTCGTCGACGTCCGTTCGGATCTGGTCGACGAGCGCCTGAACCGTGGTGAAGGGCTCGATGGTACGCAGGTGCTCGACGAAGTCTACGCGCACTTCCTCACCGTAGATGTCGCGGTCGAAGTCCATGAGATGCAGTTCGATCGTGGGGGGTGACCCCTGGAACGTGGGACGGGGTCCGAGGTGCAGCGCGCCATCGTAGGTCCCGCTCCGGAGAACGCCTCGGACGGCGTAGATCCCCTCCGGCGGGATCAATTTGTCGCGCTCGAAGACCCTCAGGTTTGCCGTGGGAAAACCGAGGCCCTTACCCCGCCCCTCCCCACGCACGACGACCCCCCTGATCGAGTACGGACGGCCGAGGCACGTCGCCGCGGCCCGCACGGAACCGTCGAGGAGGAGGGAGCGGATGCGCGACGAGGAGACCGCCTCGCCGTCCGCAGCGACGGGGGCCACGACGTCGACCGTGAAGCCGAGCTCGGCGCCCAATCGCTCGAGGGCCTCGGGGTCACCTTCTCGATCTCGCCCGAAGCCGTGGTCATACCCGATGACGAGATCCTCCACGCCGAGCCGCCCGACCAGAATCTCCTCGACGAAGCGCCGCGGCTCGTAACGCGACAGCGCCTTGGTGAAGGAAAGGAAGACGGCCCAGTCGAGACCGCTCTCGGCGAGGATTTCCTTCTTCTCCATTGCGGTCGTGAGCGACAACGGAGCGTGCTCGGGCCGCACGATTCGCAGCGGGTGGGGATCGAAGGTCACGAGGACGCTTCGCCGACCCGTGGTTTCGGCACGCTGACGGATCTCCTGGAGCACCGCCCAGTGACCGAGGTGGACCCCGTCGAACGTGCCGACCGTCGCGACGGTCCCACGATCGGTGGGGAGACCGGGAGGGTGGGCCCACAGGACCGCGTTCATTCGGGAAAGACCTTGCGAGGCTTCACCACGCCGTCCTCGTAGGTCCCGATCGCGAGCAGATCGCCTCCGTACGCGACGGCTACGAGCCGAGGCTCCGTGCCGAGGGGCGGGGCGACGAGGGTCGTCCCCTCCCCGTCCAGAATGGCGCTCACACCAGACGCGACGCGAACCCGCTGCCCGTGCCGGATTCGACCGGCCTCCTCCAGGCCCACCTCGATCCGGCCCAGGTGCCTCACCGCCTCGACCGGGCCGATGCGGGCCCTCGAGACGGCCTCCTCACGCCCAAGGTCGTCGACCGGCACCGCCGACTCTACGTCGAAGCCACCGACCCGTGTGCGACGGAGTGCGGTGAGGTGCGCTGCCGTGCCCAAGGCCCAGCCCAGGTCACGTGCCAGCGCTCGGACGTAGGTCCCGGTCGAGCAGACGACCCGAAACCGGAGCACGGGAAGATCCAGCTTCTCGAGCTCCAGGGAGTGGATTGTGAGCTGCACCGGGGCCAACTCGACGCGCTCACCTCGGCGAGCCCGCCGGTGCATTGCCTCTCCGTCGATCTTCTTCGCCGAGAACTGAGGCGGCACCTGAGCTATGTCGCCGCTCAGTGACGCGAGCGCCTCCTCGATCCGCTCGCGCGTGAGCGTGGCCCAGACATCGTCCTCGTCCACCACCTCACCCTCCCGATCGAGGGTGTCGGTGCCGACGCCGAGTCTCGCTTCCGCGACGTACTCCTTGTCCAACCCCGAGAGGTACTCGGCCAATCTCGTCGCCTTTCCCACGCAGAGGATCAGCAGACCCGACGCAAACGGATCGAGCGTGCCGGTGTGACCTACCCGACGCGTCCCCAAGGCCATACGTGCCGCCGCAACGACGTCGTGAGACGTTGGCCCCTCCGGCTTGTCGACCGGCAGGACGAAATCGCCGGCGTCGAGCCTCACTCCGACGTGTCCTCGCCGTCCTCGTCGTCGGCCGGCAGCACTTGGGAGAGGACCTCCTCGATCCGGCGCGCGCCTTCGAGCGAGCGATCCACCTGGAACCGCAGCTCGGGGATGTGCCGAATACGCAGTGTGCGCCCCAGCCTGGATCGGAGGAACGGCGCGGCTGCACGCAGGCCCTCCAGCATCTCGGGCAGCGCCTCGTCCTCCACCGCTCTGACGAAGACCCGGGCCGAGCCCAGGTCGCCAGCCGTTTCGACCCCGGAGATGGTGACCACACCGACCCGCGGGTCGCGCACCTCGGTGCGGATCAGCTCCGAAAGCTCCCGTTTGAGCTGCTCGTTGAGACGCGCCAGACGCTTGCTCACGAACCACCACTCGGAACCGGCGGGGTCCGCGTCGAATGAAGCGCGGGCGCCACCGGGAGCGCCCCGACCCGGGGCGTCATAGGAACGCCCGGTCGACGCGAACGATGACCGCGGTGCCCAGCCCCTCGACGAACTGATCCGTCTTGTCGAGGATCGACTCGGCCTGCCGACGATCGGTGGTGACCAGCGAGATCGAGAGCTCCGCCCGCCCGTGGGAGTCCTGCAAGCCCGTCTCCGCGACCGACACGTTGAACTTCGAACGCAGTCGATCGCGCATGGAGCGCACCACCGATCGCTTCTCCTTGAGCGAGGAGCAGCCCGGAAGGAACAGCTCCCACGTCTGCGACGCGACAATCACCGGCTCTTCGGCCCGCCGCTGCGATCAGACCGAGCTCGCCAGCGTCCGGGCAACCTCTTCCACGGTGTAACACTCGATCAGGTCGCCGACCTTGATGTCGTTGAAGTTGGCGATCCCGATACCGCACTCGAACCCTTCCCGGACCTCTTTCACGTCGTCCTTGAAGCGCTTGAGCGACGAGATCTCCCCGTCGTAGACCACGATCCCGTCGCGGATCAGGCGCGCATGACCCTTCCGGTCGATGCGACCCTCCGAGATGTAGCAACCCGCGATCGTGCCCACCTTGGAGACCTTGAAGACCTCGCGGACCTCGGCTGTACCCACGATCGTTTCACGCTTCTCGGGCGACAGCATGCCCTCGAGCGCCGCGGTGATCTCATCGACCGCTTCGTAGATCACGTCGTACACGTGGATGTCCACGTCCTCGCGTTCTGCAGCCTGGCGGGCAGCAGTCTGCGGTCGCACCCGGAACCCGATGATCACGGCCGAGGCGGTCTGCGCGAGCAGCACATCAGACTCGTTGATGGCGCCGACCCCTCGGTGGATGATCTCGACCTGGACCTCGCTCGTACCTAGCTGCTCGAGCGAATCAGCCAGGGCCTGGACCGAGCCGTCCACGTCGCCCTTGATGACGAGCGGGAGGCTGGAGACCCGACCGGCCGAGACAAGCGCACCGAAGTCCCAGCTTGATCCCACGCTCTCGGATCCGCAGCTGCTTCTCTCGGTCCAACCGCTGACGGCTGGTCGCAATCTCCGCGGCGGCATCCGCGCTCATGACCTGGAACGTGTCACCTGCCTGCGGAACGCCACCCGCACCGAGCACCTGGACGGGAATCGCGGGACCGGCTTCTTCGACCGCATGACCACGTTCGTCCAGTAGCGCTTTCACGCGACCGTCGTAGAGCCCGCAGATGAAGGAGTCGCCGACACGCAGCGTGCCCTTCTGAACCAGGACCGTGGCCACCGCGCCCTTTCCTTGGTCGAGCTGGGCCTCGATGACGGTCCCGACCGCTTCGCGGTCCGGATTCGCCTGGAGCTCGAGCATCTCTGCCTGTAGGAGAACCTTATCCAGCAGATCCCCGATGCCCTGGCCCGTCTTCGCCGACACCTCGGCCGCGAGGACGTCTCCACCGAAGTCCTCGACGTGGACAGTATGCTGGAGCAGCTCTTGCTTGACGCGATCCGGGTCAGCCGCGGGCAGGTCCACCTTGTTGATCGCCACAATCATCGGTACGCCTGCGTTCTTTGCATGGCTGATCGCCTCGATCGTCTGGGGCATCACCGAGTCGTCGGCGGCCACCAAGAGGATCACGATGTCGGTGACGTCCGCGCCCCGGGCGCGCATCGCGGTGAACGCGGCGTGGCCCGGGGTATCGAGGAACGTCAGGCTCTTCTTGCTCTCCGGGAGCTCGACGTGGTACGCACCGATGTGCTGCGTGATGCCACCCGCCTCTCCCGCGACGACGTTGGTCTCGCGGATCTTGTCGAGGAGCAACGTCTTTCCGTGGTCGACGTGACCCATGACGGTCACGACCGGCGAGCGGGGCTTGAGATCCGCTGGATCTTCTTCTTCCTCCTCGACCTCGGCCTCGGCGACGTACTCCTCCTCGCGGACGGCTGTGTAGTTGAACTCGTCGAGGAGCAGCTCGATCTGATCGAAGTCCAGCCGCTGGTTGATCGTGACGAGCAACCCGAGGTTCTTGAACGCCGAGCCGATGATCTCCGTCGAGGTGACATCGACCAACTCGGCGAGCTCGGCGACCGTCAAGAACTCATTGACCCGGACCGTCCGGCGTTCCCGCTCCTCCTGCTCCTGGATCTCCTGGTCCTGAGCCTCCTGCTCTTCGGCGGACATCTTCCGCCCCTTCTTCCGGCGCTTCTTCCCACCGCCGCCTTTGATCTCGGCCATGACGCGCTGGATATTCGACTGCACGGCGTCTTGGTCCACGCCCTGACGCTTCTTGCCCTTCTTCTTTTCCTTCCGCTGGCGGCGACCGTCGGGAGTGTAGCCCTCGGCCTGAATGCGCACCTGCCCACCGGGACCGGCGCTCGCCGCGGGTGCCGGGGTCGGTCGCCGGATCGTCCGCACGGGGCTGTCCTGAGCACCGACCCTTGCGGGCGCGGGCCGCGTCGCCGACGACTCCTCTTCGTGGGCTTCCTCGACCGCGTCGGACGCATCGTCCTGCGCGGATTCTGCCTGGATCTCCACCTCTTCTTCGGCAGCCGCGTCGTCCGACTCCTCTTCGTCGCCTTCGTATTCCTCTTGGGGTTCCTCTTCGTCTTCCTCGTCTTCCTCGTCTTCCTCTTCGCCTCCCTCGTAGTCCTCCGCTTCGATCTCGACGGGCTCCTCGTCACCGATTTCCTCGTCGGCGTCCCCGGACTCGGGAGCCTCCTCCTCGTCAGCGACGCTCTCTTCGTCGTGCTCGGCCTCGGCGGTCACCTCTTCCTTCTGCTCCGGCTCCTCCTCTCCGGCCTGACGACGACGGCGGCGACGGCGCGGTGCGGCAGGGGCGGCTTCCTCCATGGCGGCGCGGATCGCGTCTTCGGGCTTCTTGTGCCCGGCGCGTCGTTCGCGTTCCATCTTTGCGAGAACCTTGGCCATCTGCCCGTCCGTGATGGTCGCGTCCTCGTCGGTCACCGGAATGCCCATGTGACGGAGGAGTGCAACCAACGAATCGGGAGTGACCTTCAGGTCGTCTGCTAGCTCATATACCTGCATCTGTTCGCTACGCCTCCACCGCGTCGGTACTCGGCTCGTCGGCCGGCTCGTTCAACTCGGCCACGAGTCGATCTGCGAGTGAACGATCGGTCACCGCGACGGCCGAAACCTCCGCGAAACCGATCGCCGCACCCAATGTGTTTCGATCCCCCAGGACGGCCTGGGGGATCGATCGGTCGTGCAATGTCGTTCGGATTTTTGCCATCTGGACGCTCGAAGCGTCCTCAGCCATCAGAATCAGCTCAGCCTCACCCGCCCTGATCGCCTGCCGAACCGCTTCCGTTCCCGGAGCGACGGCACCGGCCCGGCGGGCCAGGCCCAGGAGCCTCAACGCGCTACTCGTCCGAAGCTCCGTCTTCATCTTCCTCCTCGTCCGCGTCCGCGTCCGCGTCGGCATCCGAGGCTTCGGCAAGCGACTCTGTCGCCTCGCCCGGCTCGTCTTCGTCCTCGGCCAGGATCTCTCCTTCGACCACCGTCAGCTCGTCGATGAGCTGAAGCAAACGGTCCGCATCCTCCTCGCCGATATTCTCGATTCGGAGGAAGTCACCCCGTTCCAAATCGATGATCTGGAGAAAAGTATCGTAACCGGCCTCAGAAAGAGCCGCCAGTACGGCAGGACGCAGGTCCAGCTCAGACAACGGGAAATCCGCGGTCTCGTATTGATCGTCGCTGGGGGCCTCGTTGAACAGCGACAGGTCGGCACCGCGCTCGACCCACTCGCGCGACCCGTACAGGTCGATCTGCCACCCGATGAGCTGCGACGCGAGCCGAACATTCTGGCCATTTCGACCGATCGCGAGCGAAAGCTGGTCCTCGTCGACGATCGCGGTGATGACCTGCCGCTCGATATCACTCAGCACTTTCGAGACGCGAGCCGGCGCCAGCGCGCGCCGAGCGAAGACCTCAGGGTCAGGGTGCCATGGCACGATGTCGATGCGCTCACCGCCGAGTTCGTTCACCACGGCTTGCACGCGAGAGCCCTTGAGGCCGACGCACGCCCCGACCGGATCGATCGACTCGTCGTGGCTGTACACGGCGATCTTCGTCCTCCCCCCCACCTCACGTGAGATCTCTCGGATCTCGACGATGCCCTGATAGATCTCGGGGACCTCGAGCTTGAAGAGCGCGGAGACGAAGAGCGGATCCGCACGAGACAGGATCAGGCGTGGCCCCTTGGGCGTCTCCTCGACCTTCTTGAGAACCGCACGAATGGGATCACCCTGACGGAAACGCTCCCGCGGATTCTGATCCTTCCACGGGATGATGGCTTCGGCGTCTCGGGCCCGGTTCAGCATGACCACGAGCTTGCCTCGCTCGATCTGCTGGAGCTCCCCCGAGAGAAGCTCACCGATTCGATCGGCGAACTCGTCGCGAATTCGGTCGCG
>JAOTVL010000201.1 GCA_029863525.1 Gemmatimonadota bacterium | reverse complement strand
GAAGTCGCGACGAGTGAGCTCGGCAACAAGATCTTCGTCAATCTGACGGAAGGAGTCGCGACGATCGGTGGTGTCGAGGACGGCGTCGAGGCGGCAGGCGACGAGGTGTTGGTCATCGACCAGCTCGGCATCGTGGATGGGGGCTCGTTCGGTGACTGGCACTACACGGCGTCATGCGTAGGGAACAACTCCGCCAGCCTGTGCGGGGACCCAGACGTGAATCTTGTCGATGTAGATGCCGACGGCGTGGATAAGGCGGCAGACGGCGCAGCGAGCGTGGATGGAGCCGGGTCCGGCACGGTTTTCTACGAGTTCGTACGACCGCTCGGAAGCTCGGGGGCGACCGCGGACCCGAAGGAAGACCTGGCTGCTAGCTATCTCGCCGAGATCGGACTCCGCCTCAGAGTCACGCAGGGCCAGGGTGGCGGTAAGGGAGGCTTCGTCTTCCCCGATCCGCAGACTGATCCGGCGAAGTATCACGTCTTCACAATCGAATAAGCGCGACGACGCGAAGCCATCGAACCGTCCCGCCGGTGCGAGCCCCTGAGGCCTGCGCCGGCGGGACGTGTCAGTTCAGCGGACGAAGATCTCCATGACCTCGACCGCTACGTTGCCGGCGTTGTGGAATCCGTGCTGCGTGCCACCGGCCAGGTAATAGGTGTGCCACGGCTGTACGACCACGGTCCGTTCACCTTCCAGCCGCAGCTCCATCGGGCCCGAGACAGGCGCGAAAAGGTGGAAGCGCACGTCGGTGTGCGCGTGCATGGCCCGGACGCCCCCCGCCTCCACCACGACCCTCAAGGAGCGCACCTCGGGCTGATCCCTCAGCACGGCGTTGCTGATACCCACGTTCCCGTCGCCACCCAGCGGATTCAGGGGTGAGGTACGGTCACCCACGACGGGAGCCGTCTGTGCCACGACGGCGACCGAGAGGATGGCGAGCGTGAGGGCCGACGCGACGTACTTCAACATGTCCGTTTCTCCTGTCCGGGGTCGCGCCGTGGGGCGCTGCGGGGATAGGATGGCTCGGAACGAACCGGGAGGCGAGTAGGTGGCGAAGATCTCAGCGGTCCAAATGACCTCCACGACTGACGTGCGGGAGAACGTCGCGGAGGCCACGCGGCTGCTGGCTGAGGCAGCAGGCGAGGGAGCCGCCGTCGCCGTCCTTCCAGAGAACTTCGCGCTGATGGCTGGAAGCCGAGAGCAGCTGTTAGCGGCAGGCGAGCCTTACCGGTCGGGTCCCATTCAGGACGCACTAGCCGAGGCGGCGCGCACGAACGGCCTCTGGATCGTCGCCGGCACGATCCCCATTCGCGCGACCGAGGAGCGGGTAAGGGCCGCGTCGATCGTCTTTGACGACCGCGGCGTCGCCGTTGCCCGCTACGACAAGATCCACCTCTTCGATGTGGTCTTGCGCGACGGCGAGAGCCACCTCGAGTCGCGGGTCATCGAGGGAGGCAGCGAGGTCGTTGTGGTCGATACGCCGGCGGGGAAGTTGGGGCTGAGCGTCTGCTACGACCTGCGCTTTCCCGAGCTGTACCGCCAACTCCTCGACCAAGGCGCAGAGATCTTCTCGATCCCGTCGGCGTTCACCGCCTTCACCGGCCACGCACACTGGGACACGCTAGTGCGGGCGCGGGCGATCGAGAACCTGGTCTTCGTCGTGGCTGCTGCGCAGGTCGGCAGGCACGCCAAAGGCCGCGAGACCCACGGGCACAGTATGGTGGTCGACCCGTGGGGTGTGGTGCTCGCGGAGCGAGCCGACGGCCCCGGCATGGCGATCGCGGACGTCGACCTGGGCCGCATCGCCGAACTGCGAACGCAGTTGCCGAGTACCGAGCACCGCCGGCTCTAGCGACGCCCTAAAAGGCCAGCGCCACGTCCACGAAGAAGACCCTGCCCGGCTCGGGGACCGGTAGCCGGTCCGGGAGCGCGAACGGGTTCCGCGCGTTGAGGTGGTCGTAGTAGTCCTTGTCGAAGACGTTCAGGATGCCACCGCGCAGTGTGAGGCCGTTCGAGAGTCCGACGCCCGCGCGCAGGTCCGCGGTCTGGTAGCCAGGCGTCAGGCCTTCGTTACGCGCGCTCGCGACTCTCGTCTGCTTGCCGACCGCGCGCCCGGTCGCTTCGACATAGAAGCGGCCCATCGCCTCCTCGAAGCGAGCGCCCAGGGAGCCCCGAAGGGGCGACACGCCAATCGCGGGCTCTCCCAGCTCGTCGTCCTGTCCGTACAGGTAGGAGCCCGTCGCATGGACGGTGACCGCGTCGCTGACACCGAGCGCCGCCGACGCATCGGCGCCGTAGAACGTCGCGTC
Organism: Gemmatimonadota bacterium; assembly: GCA_029863525.1. Taxonomy (GTDB): domain Bacteria; phylum Gemmatimonadota; class Gemmatimonadetes; order Longimicrobiales; family Gaopeijiaceae; genus UBA2589. The sequence goes on along the minus strand of JAOTVL010000201.1, from coordinate 1,187 downwards.
CCCGTTGATGTACTGGTACACGCGCGGAGGCACGGAGAGGGGGAGCTGGTTCGTGAGGTCGGTCCGCTCCATGATCGTGATGTAGTCCTTCATCTTCCGGTAGAACGCGCCGAAGTGAACAGAGAAGTCGTCGTAGCCCCCGTCGGCCCAGATGTCGCCCTGCGTGCTGCGCTCGGGGTTGAGCTGCGGGTCGCCCATGAACTCGGCGGCGAACTGCGCCTTCGTCGCCGGAATCCGGTCCGAAAAGCGTTCGCTCGCATCGGCCGTGCGCACAGCAGAGCCTAGGCCTAGCGAGACGACCCAGTTCGCGTCCACATCGAAGGAGCCGGTGAGCGCCGCGCTGATGTTCGTTTCGCTGGCATCTAGGTCCGCGCCCGACGGATTGTTCGTCGTGAAGTAGCTGCTCACCGCGGAGGCGGGCGCGCCGGCACTGACCTGATCGATCCGCACGGTGCCGGAGACGCTGATCCCACCTTCACGCCAGGCGAGTCGAGCGAATCCGCCGATGTCCCGAATCGTGGCGTCGGGCCACATTCTCGTTGTGATTGCCGCACCCGGATTGTCGAGTGGGCTGTTGCAGTTCAGCGAGGCCGAGGAAGACTTCCGAATGGTCCGCGTCGCATCCCCGTTGGTGTCGACGACGTCTCCGCCCACCTCCGCGGTCCACGGACCCCCGAGCGAAAGGTCTGCGGCGGCTCGTCCTCCGGCGACCAAGATCTGCGAGTTCACTCCGATATCGAGTGCGCAGGGCGGCGTGCGACCGGCCATGTCGAGCTCGGTCGGCTTGCCGCGGTTCGACATGGTGTGATCGACCTGGTTGCGGTACGCCTGAGCTTCGAATCCGCTGAACGTCCCCTCACCCGACCACTCGAAACGCCCAGAGAAGGTCGGGGCTTCGAAGGTCTCGGCCGTCAGGAGACGCCCCGGGTAGTCGATGGGTCCCTGCTCCTGGTACCCACCCTGCAAGATCACTTGTCCGCGCGCCCCGACATCGATGCCGAGCTTGCCACGGCCCTCCCAGGACTCGAAGTCCGCAGGGACCACGAGGCCTCCACCCGACTTGTAATCATCGCCTTGGCGCCACGCGCCGTCGGCCGTATACGAGATGGCACCCTGTCGGCCGGCGAAGTTGAGGCTGGTCTCCCACGCGTTCAGGTTCGAGTCGAAGCCGCCGCCAATGCTGCCTC
>JAOTVL010000084.1 GCA_029863525.1 Gemmatimonadota bacterium | reverse complement strand
CCGCGCTCATGCGCTACGGGGGCACGGCGACGCGAACGCCCGCCGAGGTGGACGAAGCGATCGCCTTCTACGCCCTCCAGGTCAGCTTCGGCACGGGAGGGGGCAGCATCACGACCTCGATCAACACACTCACCGAGCACGTCGACATGGCCATCGCGCTCTGGAGTGAGCTGCTCGTCGCGCCCTCGTTCGATGCGGCGGAGATCGACGCGTGGCGCGCGCGCCAACTCGAAGGCGTGCGTCGCCGCGCCGACGACCCGGGACGATTGGCGGTCGTCGAGATCAATCGACTGTTGTTCGGTGATCATCCCGTCGGGTGGGAGATGGCACCGGAAGACCTTGCTCCCGAGCTGTTGACCCCCGAACGCCTGCACGAGCTTCGTGGACGCATCGTGTGCCGCGAGAATCTGGTCCTCGGCTTCACCGGCGACATTTCCTGGCCGGAGGCCCAGCCGCTCGCCGAGCGGCTGCTCGCCCGCCTTCCAGCATGCCCCGAGCCGCTGCCGACGGAACCGGCTCCGCAGATCCGCCGCGCGCCGGGCGTCTTCTTGCTGGCAAAGGACGTGGAACAGGCCGTCGTGGTCATGGCGCACCCGACTGCGGTGCGCCTCGCGGACGACGACGACTATTATTCCGCCCTTATCGGCAACTCGATCCTCGGTGCGGGCGGGTTCTCCAGCCGCCTCATGCACCGTCTTCGGACGGAAGAGGGGTTCGCCTACTCCGCCACATCGCTGTGGACCACGCCCCGTACGCACGAGGGGGTCGTGGGTGCCATGACCCGGACGCGTCCTGAGAACGTCGCGCCCGCGATCGATGTAGTCCTCGAAACCATGGCCACGCTTCGGGACGCGCCTCCAAGTCGAGAAGAGGTCGCCACCACGGTGGATCAGATCGTGAACGGCTTCGTCTTCAACTTCGACTCTCCCGACCAAATCGTGTCGCGCACCATGTACTACCGGGCGCTCGACCTACCCGATGACTGGCTCCAACGGTATTGGAATGGCGTCCAGAGGGTCGATCCCGAGTCGGTGCACGGTGTGTTCCAACGACACCTGAAGCCCGACGAGATGACGATCCTCGTCGTCGGAGACCCGGTACGTATCGGGGTCGAGTCGCTGCGTCGCTTCGGGCCCGTGGTGGCGCTGGACGTGGAGACCGGGTCGACTACGCCGATCCCCAGTGGATCGCCGCGATTCCGCCCGATACCAGGGTCCACCCCACGTCGCTGAACCCCACGGACTCGAACAACGCCCCGAGGGCCTCGGGACCCGGGAATTCCTTCACCGACTCCGGGAGGTACGTATACGCCCACGGATGTCCGGAGACGACCCGGCCGACGAGCGGAAGGATGTTGTGGAAGTAGAAGAGGTAGCCGGCCCGCACGATCCGGTTCGGAGGAACGGTGAACTCGAGCACGACGAGTCGCTTCCCCGGCCTGAGCACCCGCCGAAGCTCCCTCAGGCCTCCCTCGAGATCGGAGAGGTTTCTCACTCCGAAACCGACGGTCGCGCCGTCGAAGAGACCGTCGCTGAACGGAAGCCCGAGGGAGTCCCCGCAGACAGAAACAACGGCCGCCTTCCCGATCTTGGGGGTACCCGTGACCAGCATCGGGTGCGCGAAGTCGGACGCGATGACGCGCCCCGCGAATCCCGGGCGCCCTGCGAGCTCGAGTGCGAGATCGAACGTCCCGGAGCACGCGTCGAGAAACGTCCCGCCGGCCGCTTCCTCCCAGCCGAGACGACCGACGGCCTTCTTCCGCCAGGACCGATCGATGTTGAGGCTGAGCACGTGGTTGAGAAGGTCATAGCGTGGCGCGATCTCCGAGAAGATCTGTTGAACCTGCTTCTCGCGCGCCGCACCGGACCTGGGGGCAGCTTCGGTGGTTGATTGCATGACAGGTGTCGCTCGCGCGCGTAGCTTACGGGTGTCCGGACGGTGGCGGTTGCGGCGCGGGCTCGAAAGCTACGGGAAGCGAAGACCCCACTCAACGTCCCTCGCGAAACAGAATCGGGTCGTGCCGCGTAGGGCGGACCGATGAGTACCCACATCGCTTCCCTGCCCCGCACCGCCGGATGGCACGCGAACTCCAGGCAGGATGAGAGAGCTCTGGCCGCTCCCGACTACACCAAGCTCGATGATCGCGAGCTCGCGACGTGCGCGGCACGTGGCCAAGAACTGGCATTCCGGGAGCTGTTGACTCGGTACGAGCGCCCGGTCTTCTCGCTCATCTATCGGATGGTGCGCGATCGAACGCTCGCCGAGGACCTGGCTCAGGAGGCGTTCATCCGGGCGTTCAACGCGATCGGCTCATACAAGACCAGCTACAAGTTCAGCAACTGGATCTTCAAGATCGCGAACAACCACACCATCGATTACCTCCGCAAACGCAAGCTCGACACCGTCTCGATCGACGGCTCTCCGCACGCCACCTCGGTGGACGAGATCGCTCGGAGCCGTCTCGTGATCGAATCCGAGCAGGAGAGCCCCCACGAGTACGTCGAGCACAAAGAGCTCGGAGGCCAGATCGAGGAAGCCATCGGCGGGCTGCGCGCGGAGTATCGATCAGTGATCCTGCTCCGGCACGTGGAAGGGTATGCGTACGACGAGATCGCGGAGATTCTCGACCTCCCGCTCGGGACCGTGAAGACGTATCTGCACCGCGCTCGGGGCGAGCTCAGAAAATCTCTCGCTCACCTGGCTTCGTGAACGAGGGTGAATGAGCGCTACGTCCCGGACGCCAGGCCCCAAAAGGCCCTTGGGCGGCACCTCACAGAATGGGCGTTTTTCATGAAACTCCGAGGAACGTCGATGCGTAGTGCGAGGGGAGTGAACAACGCAGGAGTTACACCGTGAGTCACCAGCAGGACAACCACCTGAGCGCCGAGCAGCTGCAGGCGTTTCTCGAAGGCGAGCTTCCCGCACGGAAGCGTGCCGATGTCGAGGCGCATGTGGCAGGCTGCCTCCACTGTTCGGGTGCGTTGGACGGCTGGCGTGCGCTCTTCGGTGACCTCGACGCGCTTCCCGAGTATCGGCCGAGCGAGGGATTCGCCGAGCGGGTCATGATCGATCCGCGCGCACCCGGACACGTGCCCGCAGGGATTCTCCAGGAGTTCCTCGAGGGGTCGCTGGCGGTTGCCTCTTCAGCGCGGGTGGAAGGACATCTCGCCGCGTGCTCCACCTGCAACGCGGAGGTCGACGCGTGGCTCGCGGTCATGCGAGGCCTCGACGACTTGGAAGCGCTCGCACCGAGCGCCGGGTTCGCCGACGACGTCATGTCCCGCGTCGAGCGACCCGTGGCCTTGCCGCTCGTCGCCCGCGTCGCGATCCGTCTCCGCTCGCTCCTTCGGCGACCGGTCGCGGAGCACGTGCCTACAGGGCTACTCCAGGACCTCGCCGACGGGGCCCTTCCCGCCACAGCCGTGGCGCGCGTGGAAGCCCATGTCGGCGGCTGCGTGCGATGCGCGCGAGAACTTCACGCATGGCGGACTGTGGTCGCCCGGATGGGCTCGCTCGAACGACTCGAGCCACCCACCGACTTCGGCGAGCGCGTCATGCTCGGGCTCCGCACCGCTCGCGCGCTCCAGCTGTCTCCCCCCTTGTGGGCGCGAGGGTTGGCAGCCGCGAAAGCCTCGGCCCGGCGCCTGGTCCCGGAGACGCGCCAGGCGCTTGCAGCGCTCTCCGGGGTCGCGGTGACCCCGATGGTCGTTCTCGGCGTCCTGGGGTGGGCACTCGCTTCCCACCCGGCGCTGACCCTGGGCTCGCTCGCCTCCTTCGTCTGGTGGCAAGCGACCGAAGTGATGACGTCGGTCTTCGCATCGGTTCCGACGCTGGCTCAGTCCAACGAAGCGTTCGGGCTCGATTCGCTCTACGAAGCACTCGCCGCGGCCCCGGCGATGGTCGTGGGCGGAGCCTTACTCTATTCGTCGATCTGCGCGTTCGCCTTGCGCGTGCTCTATAAGAACCTCTTCGCGAATCGCCCCTCGAGGGGTCGCTATGCACATGTCTCCATTGCTTCGTAACATCCTCTCCGCCGTGGTCCTCGCCTGGATCACGCAGCCCTCTGCGCTCGACGCCCAGCTCCGGCGAGTGGTCTCGAAGAGCGTTTCGGCGAGCCCGGCGAGCGCCGCGCTCGAGCTGTCGTTCTCTGATGACGGGGTGTTCGAGCTGAGGCTCGATCGGGGAACCGTCTTTCTCGACGACGAACCGCTTGGGCCCTATCGGGTCGGAGCCGAGCTCGATCGCGCGTGGCGAGCGTTGCTCAGTGAGGCGATGACGCTCGAGAATGGCGCCCTCGCCGAGCGACTCGCGGCGTGGAGCCCGCCCGCCGAGATCGATGGTTCGGATGAGGCCCTGGGACGGTCGATCGATCAGGCGTTGAAGCGCGCGGTCGAGACTTCGGTGGTGCTCGAGACCGAATCGCAGGACCGCTCGGCGTCGATGGCACAAGAGCGTCGCCTCGTCGAGGTGCTGGTGGGGTCGGTGCGCCGATTAGGGGCCCTCGAGGAAGCCCTCGAAGGTCTTCCCGGCGACTACCGCATCTTCGTGGGCGAAGACTTCGTCATTCCCGAAGGCACTGTCGTCGACCAGACACTCGTCATGATCGACGGTACCCTCCGAGTGGAAGGGGAGATCGGGGGCGACGTCGTGGTCGTCGATGGTGCGCTCGAGGTCTCGGACAGCGGAGTGATTCGAGGCCAGGCACGAATCGCGGACGCCCGCGTTCTGCGGAATACCGGTGAGATCGAGGGTGGCATCGTCGACGTGCTAGAAGAAGAGCGGGATCTCGAAGCCGAGCTCCGCGACCGACTACGCGAGGAGATTCGCGCCGAGGTCAGGAGAGATCTCAGAAACGAGATGCGAAACGAGGCGCGGATGGGATCCGACGACTCGTTCTCGATCATGTCCCCCGTTCGGCCCGTCATTCGTGCTGTCGGTGGCGTCCTCGAGAAGCTCATCCTCGTCTTCGTCCTCGGACTCGTGGGTGCCGGCTTCATCGCTTTTGCCGGCGAGAATATGGACAACATCGCGGAGACCGCTCGGCGTGCGCCTGGACGTGCCGCCGTGGTCGGATTCGCCGGCAGCTTCCTGCTGATTCCGGTGTGGCTACTGGGGCTCGTCGCCCTTCTGGTGTCGATCATCGGAATCCCGGTGGCGATCGCATGGGCGCCCCTCTTCCCCCTCGCGGCCGCGCTCGCGTTCTTGCTGGGGTATCTGGCAGTCGCGAGGACCGCGGGTGAGTGGCTCGCGGACAGCGGGCTTCCCTGGACCGGCTGGATCCGCAAGACCAATCCGATCTTCACCCTTGTCGGCGGCCTGCTGGCGCTGTGCCTCGCGTTCATGGTCGGGCACCTCGTTTCGATCATACCGTTCCTCGGCTTCTTCGGCGGACTCCTCATCGCGCTCGGCGTGATCGTCACGATTCTCGCGTTTCAGATAGGGTTCGGGTCCGTGCTCCTGACTCGAGGTGGACGACGGCGCGAGTATCAGGGGGCGTATGACCCGGACGCCGCATGGGAGGCGGCCATGAGCGTCGATGTGGACGAAGACGTCGGCCCGGGGCCGACCGGAGGTCAGGATGCGCACGATGCGTAGCGCGTCGCTCGGGCTGGGGCGGATCCACCACGCGGTAGCGGCCATGGCGTTGCTCACCGCGCTCCCCATGGCGGGAGAAGCTCAGAGTTGGCGTACCGTCAACATGTCGCGGCAGCTCCAGGGTGCGGATGAGGTGCGCGTGTTCGTGGAGTATGCTGCGGGCCTCTTCTCCATCCGGTCCGTCGACGAAGGGCTGCTGTACCGTATGAATCTCGAATACGACGAAGAGCGCTTCGAACCGATCGCGGATTTCTCCGGAAACCGACTGCGGCTCGGAGTCGAGTCCATCCGAAGCGGCTTGAAGATCGACACCGACAAGGCCGGTGAGCTCGAGCTGGAGCTCGCGCGCGGGGTCCCGATGGACCTCGACCTCCGCTTCGGTGCGGTGAAGGCAGACTTGGACCTCGGAGGGCTTGCGCTCACCGGCCTGGACCTGAGCACGGGCGCTTCGGAGTCGGTCGTGGACATTTCGGAGCCCAACCCCAGCCGGATGGCAACGGCGCGCTTCGAGGTGGGTGCGGCCGAGTTCACCGCGAGGGGCCTCGGAAATCTGAACGCCGAGCACATCGAGATCGACGCCGGGGTCGGCTCCCTCACCGTCGGACTGGACGGCCGCTGGGCGAGGGACGGCCGAGTCGACATCGACATGGGCCTCGGGGCGTTGGTGCTGCGGGTGCCGGAGGGGCTCGGGGTTCGACTCCGGAAAGACAGCTTCCTGACCTCGCTCGATTCCGAGGGACTGGTGAAACGCGGGGACGTGTATGAATCGGTAGATTTCGACGAGGCCGAGCACCGCGTAGTCATCGAGCTCGACGCCGCCTTCGGGAGCGTCGAGGTCGTCTGGATTCGCTAGGCGAACAACCGCCAGGAGGCATTACATGATCGGCTCACTGCTCACGTTCTTCGCCGTGGGACTCGCGACGATCCTGGTCGCGGGCGTGGTGTTGAGCGTGGTCGGCGTCGTCTTCTCGCTGACCTTCGGCCTCGCCACGTTCCTGCTCTTCAAGGTCGCCCCCGTCCTCTTCGTCGGGTGGCTCGTCATGAGGATCCTCGACCGGAAGCGCGGGGAAGGGTCACTTACCGACGCAGATCGTCGCTGGCTGGAAGGCGACTGATTCCTCAGCCGACGGGGGCGGCGAGGCTGCTCTCGACGGTGTTGGCGATGGTTCGGAGCGCGACCCCGGCGGGAGAGTCGGGGGCGGAGATCACCGTCGGTGCTCCTTGGTCGCCTGCCCGCACTACCGCCGGATCCAGCGGCACTCGGCCGAGGAACGGGAGGCCCATCTCCTTCGCCAGGGTCTCACCCCCGCCCCTGCCGAAGACGTCCACGACCTCGCCGCAGCTCGGGCAGGCCATCCCGCTCATGTTTTCGACGATGCCGAGCACGCGAGTGTTCACCCGCTCGAACATCTTTATGCCCCGGCGTACGTCGCCCGTCGCCACCTGCTGCGGCGTCGTCACCATGACGGCACCATCGACGTCGATCGTCTGCACGAGTGAAAGCTGTGCGTCCCCTGTCCCCGGAGGCATGTCGACGACCATCACGTCGAGCGTGCCCCACGCGACCTGCTCGAGGAACTGTTTGAGAATGCCCGAAATCAGCGGCCCACGCATGATCGCCGGCTGATCATCCTCGAGGAGCAGACCCAGGCTCATGAGCCGCACACCGTGGGCTTCGAGCGGCTCGATCATCTCTTTGCCCTTGTCCCCGGTCACGGTTGGTCGCCGATCGACACCGAACATGAGAGGGATGTTCGGCCCGTAGATGTCGGCGTCCACGAGCCCGACGCGAAGACCTTGCTTGGCGAACGCCGCGGCGAGATTCGCTGCGACCATCGACTTCCCGACCCCGCCCTTCCCCGAAGAAACCGCGATGACGTGTCGAACGTCCGACAGGATGCCCGGCTTCGGGGTCGGAGCCGGGACTGAGCCCGGCTTCAGACCACTTTGGCGCGAACCCGCCCCGGACGGTGCCATTTGCGGGAGCTGAACGTCGATCTTGACGTCGCTGACCCCCTCGATCGCCTCGACCGCGCTTCGCGCCTCCCTCACCAAATCGCCGGGATCTTCCGGGCGCACGAGGAATCGGAAACGGGCGCTCCCGTCTTCGTCGACCTCGAGGCTCTGTACGTGGCCTCCGGCGACGAGATCACGACCGGAGCCGGGGTGCTTGATGCGTGCGAGCGCTGCCATCACGGCACGTCGTAGGTCTTCGGAGCTCATATACGGCAGGGGCTGGGCGCCCGCGAATCCATGCGCAAAGCGTCGCAAAAAGGGCGCGAAAGTTACCCGACCGCGAAGGCACGCGTCAACGCGGGTGGGCTGCCCGCCTGCCACTCCAATCCAGACCCTTCGCTCCGGTTGCGCCCCCTGGACAGGATGTTGAGATTCCGCCGTCCGTCGGACGCCCGTCTGCCCAGTCCGGCATCGGCCACAGGCCGCTGTCGGGGGCTCCGACCCCCGCCATCATCCCGCCCGCATCCATGACCGGAATTCCCACCACACCGCCCCCCGTCAACGAACCCGTTCTCAGCTATGCGCCCGGCACCCCGGAGCGCGCGGAGCTCAAGGCCGAACTCGAGGCCCAGGCCTCGACGATCGTCGACATCCCGCTCGTCATCGGGGGAGAAGAGATCCGGACGGGGAACACGATCGACGTGGTCATGCCTCACGCGCACGGCCACTTGCTCGCGCGTGCGCATCAGGCTGGACCGGAAGAAGTGAAGCGGGCAGTCACCGCAGCGAACGAGGCGCATCGCGCGTGGTCCACGACCCGTTGGGAGGACCGCATCTCCGTCTTCCTTCGTGCCGCCGACCTACTCTCGGGACCCTGGAGGGCGAAGCTCAACGCGTCCACGATGCTGGGGCAGAGCAAGACCGCATATCAGGCCGAGATCGACTCGGCGTGTGAGACCATCGACTTCTACCGCTTCGGGGCGCACTTCGCGGAGAAGATCTACTCCATGCAGCCGATCTCCGACGACGGGGTCTGGAACCGTGCAGAGTACCGCGCACTGGAGGGCTTCATCTACGCGGTGAGCCCCTTCAACTTCACGGCGATCGGAGCCAACCTGCCGGGCACACCGGCGATGCTCGGCAACACGGCGGTCTGGAAGCCGGCCCACTCGGCCCTCCTGTCGAACTTCTTCATGATGAAGCTCCTCGAGGAGGCGGGCCTGCCCGCAGGGGTCATCAACTTCGTCTCCGGCGACGCAGCCGCCATTACCGAGCAGGTCTTCGCCGAGCCGACGTTCGCCGGTGTTCACTTCACGGGCTCGACTGAGGTCTTTCGGAGCTTCTGGAAGCGCATCGGCGACAACATCGATCAGTACAACGCCTACCCCAGGGTCGTGGGGGAAACGGGCGGCAAGGACTTCATCGTGGCCCACCCGTCGGCCGACGTCGCGAAGCTCAAGACCGCGATGGTCCGGGGCGCATTCGAGTATCAGGGGCAAAAGTGTAGCGCTGCCTCCCGCGCCTACGTCCCGGCCAGCCTCTGGAAAGAGCTGGAAGGTCCCTTGGTGGAGGAGACCGCGTCGCTGGCCATGGGCGATCCGAGAGACTTCCGGAACTTCGTGAGCGCGGTCATCGATCAGAAGGCGTTCGACAAGATCTCCGAGTACATCGAGGGCGCGCGGGCCTCGGACGAAGCCGAGATCCTCGTCGGCGGAGAGTGCGACGACTCGGAAGGCTGGTTCGTCCGCCCGACGATCATCCGCACCGAGAATCCCGAGTACACGACGATGTGCGAGGAGATCTTCGGGCCGGTGCTGTCAGTGTATGTCTACGACGACGACAAGTGGTCCGAGACGCTCGATCTGGTCGACGCCACGTCGCCGTACGCCCTCACCGGGGCGGTGTTCGCGCGCGACAGGGCTGCGGCGCGCGAAGCGACGGATCGACTCGACCAGGCGGCAGGGAACTTCTACGTCAACGACAAGCCGACCGGCGCCGTCGTTGGACAGCAGCCGTTCGGTGGCGGGCGGGCCTCGGGGACGAACGACAAGGCGGGCTCGATGTTGAACCTTCTGCGTTGGGTCAGCGCGCGGTCGATCAAGGAGACTTTCGACGCCCCGACGGACTACCGTTACCCGTTCATGGACGCCGAGTAGAGGTCACGAAATCGTAGGCCACGAGCCGGAAGCGCCTCGTCGATGGGGGCGCCGAGCGAAGATCGGCTCATCCTAGCGAGCGAGGGCCTGCTCGAAGTCCGCGATCAGGTCGTCGGCGTCTTCGATCCCGATGCTCAGACGGACGAAGCCGTCCGGGATGCCCTGGGCCTCGCGCTCCGCCGCCGAGAGTCCCACGTGTGACGTGTAGCGCGGCTGAGAAACGAGCGTCTCGACCCCGCCGAGGCTGGGGGCAGCGAGCGCCAGCCGCAAACCGCTCACGAACCGATCGGCGGCGTCTCCGCCGCCCGTGAGCACCACACTCACCATGCCGCCGTAACCGCTCATGAGCTCCGACGCGAGGACGTGATCCGGGTGAGACGCGAGCCCCGGATACGAGACGCGAGCGACCTCGGGGCGACCCTCGAACCACTCCGCGACGGCCATCGCATTCTGGTTGTGCCGCTTCACGCGCACGTCCAGGGTGCGCAAGCCCCGATCCAAGAGCCACGCCGCGTGCGGGTCCAGTGCGGGGCCGTAGAGCCGCGATAGCCGTACGACCTCGTCGATGATCTCACGCGTGCCGGCCACGACTCCGGCAATCAGGTCCGAATGGCCACCGAGGTACTTCGTCGCGCTCTGCACCACGACGTCGATCCCGAGGTCGGCCGCGCGGAAATTCACCGGGGAGCCGAACGTCGCGTCGCAGGCGACGCGGATCCCGCGGTCATGAGCCAGCGCGACGATCGGCCGCGGGTCGAGCACCCGAAGCGTGGGGTTGGTGGGGATCTCGATCCAAACGACCCGCGTCTCGTCGCGGAGCGCTGCATCCCAACCACCGGCTTCCGGATCGACGAACGTGGTCTGCACTCCTCGTCGGGGCAGCTCGTCTCGCAGGAGTGTCTGCGTCGCACCATAGAGGCGCGAAGAGGCCACGACGTGGTCCCCCGCTTCGGTCAGCGCGAGCAACGCCATCGCGGTGGCGGCCATACCACTCGCGAGCGCGATGGCTGCTTCGGCACCCTCGAGCGCCGCGGCCTTCTCGCTGACCTGAATCTGGTTGGGGTTGTTGCCATAGCGGCTGTACCGCAGCTCTCCGTCATCCGGGCTGCCCCAATGGAAGGTCGCGCTCTGCGCGATGGGCGGGACGACCGGCGATCCCGGTGTGCGATCGTGCGCGCTGCCGTGAATCGCGAGCGTGGCGACTCGGCGTGTATGGTGACGGTCGGACATGGGTCCCTCCTGGCTCGATGGCTCCGCGCCCAGCGGGGCGCTCATAGAAGGTGCGAGACCAGACGGCTCAATGCATGGACCCGGCCGGACTTCGGACTCCGGAATACGAGCCCACGAAGCGAGAGCGAGTTCAGCGCCTCTCGATCTTCGTCCTCCTTCGCGAGATGAGCGACGTCTTCGGGCTCGACCGTACCGCACTCCTCGACCCGACCCCAGACCCTCGCCTCCGCCTCGGTCCGCACACCGACGAGCTCGAAATCGCCCGGTCGGGATTCGACAACCGCGGCCAGCCCCTGTCGGGCCAGCACGACCTCGATCTGATCCCGGTGCGGCTCGTGGACTCCTCGAAACACGAAGAAGGCGTCGCGCGCCTCGTCGTCCAAGAACTGCTGCAGGAGCTTGGCGACCACTTCGTCGGCACAGGAGAAGTCGATGATGACGACCTCGGAGAAGTCGATCAACGAGAGCGACAGCGTGCCGGCGCCCCTCAGCTGCGTCTCGATCGCCATGCGGACGGCTCGCCCGGTCGGGCGTGTCACGAGTGTGGCGTAGAGAGACGTTACGTTGCGCTGCAGCACCTCGCCCACGTCGATCGAGATCGGGTCGATCGGTCGTTCGCTCATTCCGGCACCCGCGCCGGAAGGATGATGCTGATCTGCGCCCCGGGAAGCGGAGCGAGTCCATCAACCAGCGGTGGCGTGTCGTCCCATTCGGGCACTTGCCCGATCCGCGCCGTCCCGCTTCGAATCGTGATCGCGCCGTCCCAACGCCGCACCTGTCGCCGAATCTGCTGGATCCCCTGACCCCGCCCCGAGTCGGGAAAGCGCGTCAGACCGTGGAGGAACGCCGCCTCGAGCGCCGTGGTGTCCCCCCACCGATCCCCGTATCGCGCCGAGTGCTCGTCCATGAGGGAGCCTCGGAACCCCCGCCCGACGTCCATGACCGAGATGACGACCACGAATCGACCGAGCCGGCGGGCCCAGTTGTACGCCTGCGCCGCTACCCATCCCGGTGCCTCGGCATGCTCGACGATGTTCTGACACACCTCGGATAGGATCACGGAGAACTGGACCACGGCCGTGGCCGGATACCCGAGCTTGGAAGCAAGGATCGCGCCGGCCTGATCCTGCACCCGGTCGATCACCGCGTGGACGTCGGCGTTCGCCGCGACAGACGTGATCTCGAGCAGCACGTCCGACAACCCGCCGCTCGCCCTCCTCTGCGGCGCGTCGAACTCGAAGACCTCACGCGCCGCTTCGTGGAAGCCCATGCGCGACAGGTACCCCGACACGTCGGCGCTATCCGGCAATTGCAGCCGCGGGAGCCCTTCTTGGGCCCGCCCCGCCACCGTGCCTGCGACGAGGAGAGCGACCATTCCGTTCGGGTCCGCCCAGCGCAGGTGTCGAGCGTCGAAGAGCATCCGCTCCCCCGACTCCTCGACGACCGCATCCAAGAAGTCGTCGATCGTGCGGTGGTCGAGCGAGCCCGGGACCGAAATGACGTTCAGGACACCACCTCTCTTTGCGCGATCGATTGACGGATCGACGCCCCGACTTCGGGGGTCAACCCGAAGATCAAGGCGTCCGCTCCACTGCACTCGAGAGCGACGGCGGCGAAGCCCGTCGCCAAGGCGGCCGCCCGCTCGGGTGCGTCTCCTGCGAGGAGGCCACACGCCATGGTGGCCCCCCAGACGTCACCACAGCCCGTCGGATCGCCATCGGATATTCGCTCCGCCGGAATCTGGTGCCTCACGACCGTCCGGTCACCTTCGGCGCGGCCGGAGTCGGTGGCGATCGGTACATCCTCGTGTCTCGACCAGCAGGTCGCACCCCTCGGCCCGTCGGTGCGGCACAGGAGTCCCGGCCCGTGCGCCATCGCCCTCCGCGCGACCTCGTCGTCCGCGTCATCGTGAATCGAGATTCCGAAACTCTGCGCCAGGAGCGCGAATTCGTCGGCGTTGACCTGCACCGCGTCGAAGCATGCAACCCACGCCAACGGATCGGCGAGGAGCCGAGGCACCCGCTCGCCGCTCTCGGTCGAGCCGAGGAACAGGGAGTGCAGGTCCGCGTACACGAGCCCAGGAACCGCTCCACGCACCCGGCCCGCGGCCTCGAGATCGAGCTCGTGTCCTGAAATGAAGTTGACGACGAGCGCGTCGCATCCAGTGACCAACGGCTCCAGCTCGGTCCAATCCCAGGGCGCCACACCACCCCGCAAGATCTCCACCCGCCGGGTGTCGTCGCGATAGCGCAACTCGACGCGGTTGTTGGGCTCCTCCGCCTCGATCAGCCCTCGATCGGTCAGGCCGGCCCGATCCAGCCAATCTCGAACCCGTGGTGCCGCATCGGCTCCGACCCGGGCGATCGGCAGCACGCTCCATCCCCGCGGGTGCGCGACCCGGGCGGCGGCAAGCGCGTACGCGATCCCTCCGAGGCCCTCGATCGGAGCCGAGCGCCCGGGTAGGTCGACGATCCGATCGAGTACGAACGTCCCCATGACCCCGAGCACGGCCTCGGCCGTCGTGTCGTGGGGCGTACCCACCTCGTCAGGCGGCGGCTTCGGAGATAAAGACCCCTGCGGCACCGATGACCCCGGCGGTATCCGGAAGCGCGCCGGGCACGATCGAACAGGCATCGACGGCGCTGCGGAACGCCCGTCGGCGAATCTCGGCCCGAAGCGGCTCGAAGAGATGCCCGCCCGCCCGCGTCACTCCGCCAACGACCACGATGATTTCGGGGTTGAAGACGTTGACCAGATTCGCCAAGCCCGCGCCCAGCATCTTCGCGGTCTCCGTCATGACCTCCCGTGCGTAGTCGTCGCCACGAACGAGCGCGTCGTACACCGTGGCGGCTGTGATGCGGTCGAGGTCGCCGTCGACGAGGTCGGGGAGGATCGAACGGTATCCCGCCTCCAGCCCCTCCCGCGCCCGAGCCGCGATGTTGGGTCCGGACGCGTACGCCTCGAGGCAGCCGTAGTTGCCGCACGCGCAGCGGCGACCGTTGACGTCGATCGTCATGTGTCCGATCTCGCCGGCGCTCCCACTCGCGCCTCGAACGAGCTTGCCGTCAGCGATGAGTCCCCCGCCGATCCCTGTTCCCAGCGTGACGCCGACCACGGTTCTCGAGCCCTTGGCCGCTCCCCTCCACCACTCGCCGTACGTGGCGCAGTTCGCGTCGTTGTCCAGTGAGGCCGAAAGACCGACCGCGTCGCTGATCCGGTCACGGATCGGGTATCCACCCCATCCAAGGTTCGGCGTCGAGATGATTCTGCCGTCCTTGAGGTCCAGCGGACCCGGACATCCAATCCCGACGCCGACGAAGCGAGGCGCCTCCTCCGCGGCCGCTTCGGCCGCGTCGGCTACCTCTGCCACGACGGCCGCGGCCATGCGCGCGATGTCCTCGACCGCCGCATCCGGACCCCGCTGTGGGTTGGTCGGGCAGGAGCGCAGCGCCCCGACGCCGCTGCCGACATACGGGACCGCGCCAACCCCCAGGTTGGTGCCGCCGATGTCGACGCCCAAGACCCAACGCTCGCTCAAGCGCCGTCCAGGTTGAGGACGGCCAGGAATGCTTCCTGAGGGATCTCGACGGTGCCCACCTGCTTCATCCGTCGCTTCCCCTCGCGCTGCTTCTCGAGGAGCTTCCGCTTTCGCGTGATATCCCCTCCGTAGCACTTCGCCGTGACGTTCTTCCGGAGCGCCTTGACGTTCGTCCGCGCCACCACGTTGTTGCCGATCGCGGCCTGGAGCGCGACCGCGAATTGCTGACGGGGAATGAGATCCTTGAGTCGAACAACGAGGTCGCGTCCGTACTCGTACGCCTTGCTCTCGTGGATGATCACGCTGAAGGCGTCAACTGGATCGCCGTTGACCAGAATATCGAGACGCACCAGGTCGTCTGGGCGATATTCGAGGAACTCGTAGTCGAGCGCGGCATATCCGCGCGTCCCGCTCTTGAGGCGATCGTAGAAGTCCAGAACGATCTCTGACAGCGGGAGCTCGAAGTCCAACTCGACGCGCTGCGTGTCCAGGTACTTCATGCCCTGGAAGACTCCTCGACGGTCATAACAGAGCTTCTGGACGTTGCCGATATACTCCGACGGGCAGAGGATCCGCGCCCGGACGATCGGCTCCGACACCGAGTCGATTCGTCCCGGATCGGGCAGCGCGGTCGGGCTCTCGACGCGCATCTCGGTGCCGTCGGACAGCACGACATGATACTCCACGTTCGGCACGGTGGTGATGAGGTCCACCCCGAACTCCCGCTCGAGTCGCTCCTGGATGATCTCCATATGGAGCAAGCCCAGGAAGCCGCAGCGGAAGCCGAAACCCAGCGCAACCGACGTCTCCGGCTCGTACTGTAGGGACGCGTCGTTGAGACGAAGGCGCTCGAGCGCGTCGCGTAGGTCCTCGTAGTCGTCGGCGTCGGTCGGATACAGCCCCGCGAATACCATGGGACGGGCCTCCTGGTATCCGGGCAGGAGCTCTTCAGCGGGGTTGCTCGCGTCTAGAATGGTATCGCCGACTTTGGTGTCGCCCACCTCCTTGATCGCGGCGACCAGGTAGCCGACTTCGCCCGGCCCGAGCTCGTCCC
>JAOTVL010000200.1 GCA_029863525.1 Gemmatimonadota bacterium | reverse complement strand
CAGCATGGCACCGGGCATGGCGAGCTCACCGATGACCCGATCGAATTCGGTGGCCGCGGCCGCGGGATTGACCAGGGGGAGGTGGCCCAGCGGGTGGTAACGGCCCGGATGCGACTCACGGGCCGCGGCGAGTCCGTCGTTGATCACCGTGGCGATCTCGGCTGCCCGCGAGGGGGTCTCGATGCTGGTTCCCGGTGCCGTCATCGTGATGACCTGAGCGTCCACCCCCGCTGCGTCGAGCGCCGCCGCACGAGCGTCGAGGTCGCGGTGCCCCGGCACGAGGACGTTGTAGTCGCCGGGGGAGTGAAGGACCGGATTGCCGTCCGCGTCCTCGGTGACCCGGAACGCGGTCTCGCCCCGGCGCGCAGCGGCGACGAACTCGGGCGGATAGTAGTGGTTGTGGAAGTCGAGAATCATCAAACGGCTCCGGGAGATTCGGAACCGTGCTTGGAACGGCTCCACAGGTAGAAAACGGGGGCACCCACCGCAACGAGGCCGAGCCCTTGGGCGCTCTCGACGGGATTCACGACGACCTCGTGTGCGGCGACCGCGAAGGCGGCGACCGCGAAGAGGATCGGAACGACTGGGTAGCCAGGCACGGAATAGTCGCGCCGAAGCCCTCTCCTGCGAAAGAGGAGCACGCCGAGAGCCATCATTCCGAAGAAGATCCACTCCGTATACACGACGCGGGTGAAGAGCTGCCTGTACGTGCCGGTCCACACGAGCACCGACCCCCAGACCGCCTGGAGCACGATCGCCCGGGTCGGCGTTCGTCGGGTCGGGTGCAGCGCGCCGATCCACCGGAAGGTGTATCCGTCGCGGGCCATGGCGTAGTAGACCCGTGGCCCCGCAAGCACGATACCCGCAAGGGCGCCGAACGCCGAGAAGACGACGAGGGCCGTCATGGCCGCGCCCGCCCCGAACCCGATCAGCGACTCGGCGGCATCGGCGGCCACCCGCTCCGAGGCGATGACCTCTTCGAGCGGCAGCGCCCAGAAATAGGCTGCGTTCAGCGCGACGTAGCACGCCGTGACGATCAACACGCCCACGACGAGCGATCGCGGAATCGTGCGGCGCGCATCGACCGTCTCGCCGGCGTTGTACGTGACCATGTGCCACCCACCGAAGGCGAAGAGCCCGGCTGCGAGCCCGCTGAACAGGCCCGAGACTCCACCACCACCCAGGACGCTGCCCTCCCCCATGAGGGATTCGCCGCCCGCGGGCGAGCCCAGCGCGAAGCCGATCGCGACCATCGCGACGATCACCACGACCTTCACGAAGGTGAAGCCGGTTTGAAGGAGACTGCCGTGCCGAACGCCGAGATAGTTCACCCAGGAGAGCGCGAGGATCGCGGCGATTGCGACGGCCCGTTGGCCGGTGGGGCTCAGCTCGATCAGAAAGCCGACGTAAAACGCCACCACCATCGCGATCGCGGCGATGATCCCGGTGTGCATCGTCCAGAACATCGCCCACGCCCACAGGAATCCGAGGAGCGGCCCGAACGCTTCGCGTAGGTACACGTAGACGCCGCCGGTCTCGGGGAACGTCGAAGCGAGCTCCGCGGTGACCAGGGCGCCCATCATCGTGAGCGCGCCCGCCAGCAGCCACACGAGAGCCGCGCCCGTGAACGAGGGCACATGGCCGGTCACCTGCGACGGCTGAACGAAGATCGACGCACCGATGATCGTACCGACGACCATCGCGGTGGCGTGGGGGAGGCGGATCGCCTGTCGGAGGGGTGCGGACGTCTCTTCAGTCATGGCATCGGGGGCGGAATCCGCCCCGCTCCGACGACGGAAGCAAACTCTGGCAGGGCGCAGGAAGATGCGTCGCGCCCTCCGGATTCGCGAGGAGGCACCGGCTGGCTAGGGGTCCAGGCCAGCCCGAGTGCACGGGCGCGCCCACTATCGCACGACAGACGGGACCCCCGAACGAGAACCGCCCCGCCCGAGCCAGGCTCGGACGGGGCGGTAGGCCCGCAGGCCCTGGGGGTCAGTCGATCAGGAGCCGGCTAGGACCACCATGAAGTTCACGTCGACCACAGCCTCGTCCTCGCCGACAGTGACGGCGACGTCGGCAGGATCGGTCGCGAAGCCCGTAGCGACCTCCACCGTCACGACGTAGTCACCTGCCGGCACCGACTCGATCAGGTACGTGCCGTCGGCAAGGGTGACTGCAGTGACCGGCTCGGCGCCTTCGGCGTCCGGAGTCGCGGTCACGGTCAAACCTTCGACCGAGAGGCCCGGCAGCACGCTGGTCACCGCCCCGGCGATCGAGCCCGTGAGGTCTTCGACGATCGCGAAGTTGACATCGATGACGTCCTCACCGCCACCAACTTCGACGAGGGCTTCGGCCGGATCCGTGACCTGATCGTCACCGACCTCCACCGTGACCACGTAGCTACCCGCGATCACAGGGTCGAACAGGTACACACCGCCGGCTTCGGTCAGGGTCGTCAGCGGCTCCATGCCCTCTGCGCCCGGAGTGGCCGTAACCGTCAGCCCCTCGACGGAGACACCCTCGAGCGCGGTGCTGACCGTACCGGCGATGCTGCCGGTGATGTCGATGATCTCGAAGTCCACGCCTGTCGCATCCTCGCCCACGCCCAGCAGCACCGACTGGACTCCCGGATCCGTTCCGAGGCCTTCGGGCACTTCGACCGTCACGTCGTACGTGCCGGCAAGCAGCCCATCGAAGAGGTACGTTCCGTCGGACTCGGTCGGGGTCGTGAGGGGCTCTGCGCCCTCTGCGTCCGATGTGGCCGTCACGGTCAGCCCCTCGACGGACACGCCCTCGAGCTCCGTCGTCACGGTGCCGGCGATGCTTCCGGTGACTTCGATGACCTCGAAGTCCACGCCGGCCGCCGCCTCCGATTCACCCAGAAGCACCGACTGAACCTCCGGGTCCGTTCCGAGGCCTTCGGGCAGCTCGACCGTCACCTCGTATGACCCGGGGACGAGGAAGTAGACCGTGTACGATCCGTCTTCCGCCGTGAGCGCGGTGCCGCTCGTCGTCTGGTACCCCTCCACCGTCCCGCCGTCGGTCGGCTCGGCGACGACCATGAGGCCTTCCACCGAAACGCCTTCGAGGGCCGTCGAGACGGTACCCGAGATGCTGGCGGCGACGTCACGACCGGTGACCCGGATCGTCGGCTTGAAGATCACGCCCTTGATCCCGGCGGGGGTCTCCGGGTTGCCTTGAATCACGAAGCTGCGATTCACGTCGAAGTCGAGAACCAGAACCGACTCACCCGGGACGATCTCGAGCGGACCCGAGTTGTCCTCGTTGTGCAGATTCAGCTTGATCCCCGATTGCGCGCCGCTCGGTACCTTCAGATCCATCACGGTGGATCCATCCCGGAACTCGTAGCCTTCGGCGAGCTCGACTCTGGCGGCTTCCACCACCATCCGGAGCTGCGCGAACGATCCGGGATCGACCTCCGCCTCCGCGATCTGCATCGTGGCCGCATTCTGGAAGTCGAGGAGATTGACGAAGCCGTCCGTGCCGTCCTCGGAGAGGAGGATGTGCGGCCCGTCGTCGACCGGGACCAGCTCGACGCGCCCGATGTCGACCTCAGCGGCGGCGATGTAGTCGGACGGCGCATCGGTAATCAGAATACTGAGGAGCGCGGGTCCGTCGAGCTCGACGT
>JAOTVL010000083.1 GCA_029863525.1 Gemmatimonadota bacterium | reverse complement strand
TGAAAGGACTCGTCGAGTCCGTCTTCGTGGTCGCCAGCATTCTCATGGCGCTGGCCGTCGACGAATGGGCTCAAGACCAGGAATACGCCGAGCTCGCCGACCAGTCGCTCAGCATCTTCGAGCGGGAGATCCGCGATAACCGGGCCCGCCTGGACGACGTCGCGCCGTACCACATGGGGATCCGAGACCTGCTCGGTCAGATGCGCGAGCTCCCAGGGCCGCCCCGAGAGATCTCGAGCTTCATGGAAGGGATGAGCCCACCCGTTTTGCTCAACACCGCGTGGGAAACCGCACTCGCGACGGGCGCGCTGACGCACATGGAGTTCGAGGTCGTCTCCGCGCTCTCCCTCACCTACAGCATCCAGGAGAGCTTCGAAGACCGGAGCCGCGCGAGTCGACCGAGAATCGTCTCGACCGAAGGCCTCAGCCCGGCCGCGATCCGGGCGCAAGTCGAGGAGGCGTACGACTACGTGGCCACGCTTTCGCAGGACGAGTCCGAGCTCATGACGGTGTACGACCAGGCGCTCGAGGTGATCGCCGCCCACCGCGCGCCGGAGCATGTGGACCCGGTAACGCCCGACGCCACGGACGCCTCCGGTTCGGACCGACCCTGACGGGTCAACGCAAGGCGTACCCGGCGTCGGTCGGCAGGAGACCGTCGATCCGGACGATCTTGGTGTCCGCGCTCACCTCCGATAGTGGTACGAAGGTGATGGCCCCAGGGATGACGGTCACGAGATCGCGCGCCATGTCGGCGCTATACACGAGCTTTGGACCCGCCGCGACCTCTGCGCGGAACATCTTCCCGATCCAGTACTCGCGGAACTGGTCTTCGTCCATCTCGTAGATCCGGTCCAGAACCAGCTGCCGTTCTTCGGCTACGGGCGCACGAACCAGAAGCGTAACGCGCCGGCCATCGTCCCAGAATTGCCGTTCTCCGCGGAAGATCCTCTTGAGCTCGCTGAACGAGAGATCGTCCACGTCGGTCGCCGGGTGCACGACGATCGCGACCGCCATCGCTTGCGCGGTGGCCGGCGAGGGCACACCCCCGAGCGCCGCCGCGGCCACTACCGCGGCCATGAGGTGTCGACGCATCATCAGTTTCCTCCGGCGACGGGAACGGCGAAGCTCGCTTGCACCACGTACGCGTCCGTTCGCGAGCCCGACGCGATACGCTCGTTCCGGTATTCCGCCTTCAAGGCCGCGAGTGAGTCGAAATCGTAACGGAGACCGACGACGTAGGCCTCGTAGTCCGAGAGCACGGTGGCGAAGACGGCGTCTCCTTCGTCGATGTCCATGTTCTCGTATCGTGCGTATGGCGTGAAGTACCGGGCGGCTCCAGTCAGCCTGTACCCCACGTGCACGTAAAAGGACGGCGAGCCACCCGACGCCCCGCTCAGAATTTCCTCGTGCGACACGTGGATGAACTCGGCCGACGCATCGACCCGTCCACGGTCCCACACCACGTGTGCGGACGTGATGACCTCGTCGGCGAATTCGACGCCGCCGCTCGAGATGCGATCGACGTAGACCGCACCCCCGACCCGGAATCCGAACAAGTCGCGGGGACGAACCGAAGCCGAGGCGACGAAGGCCCGGTTTCCGTTCACGTCGCCGGCGTCTCCCGCACCCGCGAGGCTTTCCGTTCGGCCGTTTCCGATGCCCACCGAATAGTGGATCGGCGCCGCCTGGAGATTTCCCTCGAGCATGGCGCCGACGAAGTGGACCGGGATGTAGCGGCTGCCGAACTTGATGGCCTCCGGACGGGCCACCGAGCCTTGGAGCCAAAGGCCATGGTGGTATTCAGTATTCCAATAGGAGATGGGCGTGTGGTACCGGCCACCCGAGAGCTTGAAGCGGTCGTTGAACTCGTAGCGAACGATCGCGCGCTCCATGGCGAGCACGTAACCGCTTGCGCGCGCCGAGATCGATATCTCGCCGAAGAAGACCACCCGCTCCGAAAGCGAGGCGTTCCCGTGCGCCACCATCTGACCCAGCTTGAAGCCGTCGGGGCCGGCGGCGTCCTGCAACATGAAGAGCGCATCGCCGAACAGGAACGCCTGCAGGAAGGGCGCCTGTGCCTGCGGGGTCTGGCCTGCGACGCCCTGAACGGATATCAGAAGGAGTAGGCCCAACAACGGCGACCTCATCGTCGTGCGACTCATCCTCACTCCTCGAGCAAGACCCGACCGCCTGAATGGACGGCGGAAGAGTAGAAGAAGTGCGGGCGCGGGGCCACCCGCGCGCGAGGCCCGACAGCTGGCCCTTACGACGCAGTTTCTCATACGCGACGTTCTCAACAGTTTCGCGCCGTCGCGTGATATACTTCGGAGCCTTCACCCGACCCGGTCGACTGCATGAGCGATCACAACACCGATTCCGAACGTTCGGAGCCGAACGACCCCGACGTCCCGGCGCGCAGGAACTTCATTGCGCGGCTCGGGGCGATCGTCGCGGGCGGGCTCGCCTCGCTGGTGCCGATCGCGGCCGGAGCAGCCGCGCTGCTCGACCCTCTGCGAAGAGGGGGCGGGGACCGCGCAATGGTCCGGGTCACTCGGGTCTCGGCCCTTCCTGCCGATGGCACGCCACGGAAGTTCACGGTCGAAGCCGACCGGACGGACGCATGGTCCACCTACGCCGACACCCCCGTCGGCGCCGTGTACCTGCGCCGCACCGAGGACGGCGTAGTGGCGCTCAACGTGGTGTGCCCACACGCCGGGTGCTTCGTTCGACTCGCGGACGATCGGTCGCGATTCCAGTGTCCGTGCCACAACAGCCGCTTCGACCTGAACGGCGACATCGACGATCCCTCGAGCCCCAGTCCGCGATCCATGGACGCACTGGCCGTCGAAGTGAGAGATGGGGACGAGGTGTGGGTGCGCTTCCAACACTTCCTTCCAGGCCGTGAGGAGAAGATTCCGGTCTAGATGAGGAAGCCGAGCGCATGAGCAAGATCCTGGACTGGCTGGACGACCGGACCGGCTACCGGGCCCTGGTCCATGGGGCCCTCTACGAGCGGATCCCTGGAGGTGCGCGGTGGCGCTACGTGTGGGGCAGCACGCTCAGCTTCGCGATCTTCGTCCAGTTCGTGACCGGCGTGGTCCTTTGGGCTGCGTATAGCGCGAACGCGCAGGGGGCCTGGGAAAGCGTCTACTTCATCCAAAACCAGATGGTCGGCGGTTGGATCCTGCGCGGGATCCACCACTTCATGGCCCAGGCCACCATCGTGCTGCTGGTCCTGCACCTCATGCAGGTCATGATCGACGGTGCGTACCGTGCGCCGCGGGAAGTGAACTTCTGGTTCGGTCTCCTCCTGCTCTTCCTGGTGCTCGGCCTTTCGCTCACCGGATACCTGTTACCGTGGGATCAGAAGGGCTACTGGGCGACCAAAGTGGCGACGAGCATCGCGTCGATCACGCCGGTCATCGGCCCCTCGCTCCAGCAGCTCCTGATCGGTGGCGCGGAATATGGCCACCTCACGCTGACTCGCTTCTTCGCGCTCCACGCGGGTGTGCTTCCGGCCGCAGTGGTCCTGCTCATCGTCGGCCACGTCTACCTGTTCCGGCGTCATGGCGTCACGGTGCCGGAGGGCGCGGCCGAGGCGCGACCGGAGGGCAACTTCTGGCCCGACCAGATCCTGAAGGACGGCGTCGCGTGCCTGATCGTCATGGCGACCGTCCTCGGGCTGGTCCTGTGGACCGGAGGCGCACATCTCGGGGCGCCGGCCGATCCCACCGAGCCCTATTCCGCCGCCCGTCCCGAGTGGTACTTCCTCTTCCTTTTCCAGTGGCTCAAGTACTTCCCGTCGGGCTGGGAGGTCGTCGGCGCCCACATGCTGCCGGGAGCCGTCGTCGGGTTGATCGCGGCCATGCCGATCATCGGGCGATGGCGACTCGGGCACCGCTTCAACGTCGGGGTCATGGTTGCGCTGATCGCGGGCGTCGGCATGCTCACGTGGATCGCGCGCGCGGATGACGCCCGCGATCAGACCTTCCTGGAAGCGAAGCAGGAAGCGGAGGTGCTCGCTGAGCGGGTCGCAGAGCTCGCGGCCTCGCCCTCGGGGATCCCACCCGAGGGGGGGCTCGCACTGCTCCGGTCCGATCCGCTCACGCAGGGGCCGAAGATCTTCGAGGCCCAGTGCTCGAGCTGCCATCGCTTCAACGGACACGACGGTCTGGGCGGCACACCCGCCGACGACGCGTCCGCGTCCGACCTGGCCGGGTATGGGAGCCGCGAGTGGCTGAGCGGCCTCCTCGATGCCGACCGCGTCGCCACCGACGAGTACTTCGGAGCCACCGAACACGCGCGCGGGCGAATGGTCCGCTTCGTACAGCGGGGCCTCACCCAGCTCGACGAAGACGGCCGCGCCGACCTGGAGAAGGTCATTCTCGCCGTCTCCGCGCAGGCGGAGCTCCCCGGGCAGGCCGCCATGGACGCCGCCGACGCCGGCCAGATCGAAGAAGGGCGCGCGTTGATCGCGAGCGAGGCGATCAACTGCGTTCGGTGCCACGCCTTCGAGGAGGGCAGCGAGAGCGACGACGCGCCCGTGCTGACCGGCTGGGCGTCTCGCGCGTGGATGATCGGGATGGTCCACGACCCGACGCAGGAGCCCTACTACCGCGACGACAACGACCGCATGCCGTCGTTCGGAGTCGAGGGGATCCTCAGCCCGATGGAGATCGAGCTGGTCGTCGATTGGCTTCGGGGGGACTGGTACCGCGCGGACGGGAGCCCCGAAGCTCCCTGAGCCTCGGAGCGGCGAGCTAGTTGTTCTCGGCGCCCTCGGCGATCCACGCCTTGATGATCTCCAGGTCCGCGGGGGCGACCGGATCTCCCTCCTCCGGCATGTCCCCGGACTCGATCATGTCGATCAGCAGGCTACCCGCCGGATCACCTGGTTCGATGACCGTGCCGTAGTCGGAGCCGGCCATGACCCCCTCGTAGCTGTCGAGCTTCAGACCGAGCTCTGCATTCTGGTCGCTGTGGCACTCCCAGCAGTACTTCTCGAACACGGGCAGGACCTCGGCGGCGAAGCTCGCCACATGCGCATCGGGTCGGTCGGCCGGGGCCGGTGCGTCGACCCGGAGGTCGGACTGTGCGGCGAGCCCGACTCCGACGGCTACGGCGAGGGCAGGAACTACGTGAGCGCGAAGCAGCATATCGGGCTTGTCCTCTGGCGATGTTGGTGTCGCCTGGCAGTACGGTTCTCGGGTTCGAATTCTGCAGATTGGGGGTTTTACTGAGGGGAGGCCACTCTGGTTCCCGTCCCGGTCGGCACCTCGGCCCTACGCTGGCCCGAAGCCGCCCCGGTGCTTACTTACCTGTTTCGTACAACAGATGCGGCGCCGGTTTCGCTCGGCGTCGCCCAATTCGACACCCGGAGTCCGAACATGAGCGTTCTCTTCGAGCGGCGTAGGTCATGCGCGCCGGCCTTCCTCGTCGCGCTCTTCGTCGCTTGCGCGCCGGCAAGCGACGATGCCGCCGAGCCGCAGCTGCCCCCGGCCATCATCGGTAACGGAGGCGCCCTCGACGGCGTGTCGCTGCATTACATCGACGGCGATACGCTCACAAACGGCTATCTCGCCGTGCCGGAGGGCGACGGACCGTTCCCGGCGCTGGTCATCATTCACGAGTGGAACGGGCTGGTCGATCGGGTGCGTCAGGTCGCGGACGATTTCGCCGCGGAAGGATACGTGACGCTCGCGGCCGACCTCTACGGTGGTCGCACCGGCGGCGACCCGGAACAAAACAGGGCGCTCGTCCAGGAGGCGATGGCCGACATGGAGTCGGTCGTCTCGAACTTGAACGCGGCGGTGGCCTACCTGCGCTCGCGGCCCGACGTCACGGGTCGGGTCGGCGCCTTGGGATGGTGCTTCGGCGGTGGCATCGCGCTCTCCTATGGTCTCGACGGAGATGACCATGAGGCCACCGGGATCTTCTACGGCCGACTCGTGGACGATCCCGAGGTTCTGGCGCGCATGGATCACGAGGTCTACGGCACCTTCGCTCGGCTCGACCAGGGGCCTTCGCCCGAACAGGTCGAGGCCTTCGAGTCGGCGCTACGCGCGGCGGGCATCGAGAACGACCTCCACATCTACGACGAAGTGAACCACGGCTTCTGGCTCCACGTGGACGACGACATGGAGACGCGCTCGGGTCCCGCGCTCGACGCCTGGCAACGCCTCAAGGCCTACCTGGACCGCACCCTACGAGGCTGATCCGAGCATGCAGGCGTCCTCCGGTGCGGCGCGTCAGCCGCTCCGGAGGCGCTTGCGCTGCTCGCGCCGTTCCACGCGACGCCGACGGCGCGCGTCGCGCGCCGATTCCCCGGGATGACGGACGGAGACGTCGACCCCGGCCATACAGACGAAGCCGGTGATGCGAAGCGTCGGCTGGCTGGGGTCGGACATCCCGACGGTGTCACCCGCATGGTCGAAACCGCCCAGGAGCGCGATCCCACGGCTCTCGACGTTGAGCCCGGGCGGCACGACGATGTCGACGCCGCCCCATACCGAGAAGACCTGCACCTCGGTGACTCCCGGCGCGAATACCGCCTCCCGGAAGTCCAACTCGATCCCGCCCATGACGGCCACGGCCACGGTCTTGTGCGCAGGTGTCCACCGCCCCTTCCGGCTCGATCCCCCGAGCATGGCGACGACGTAGCCCTTCTCCTCACGGTGTGCGCCCGACGTGACCGAGTACTCACGCGTGTGCGCGACCCCGGTCGAAGAATCGACGTCCCGTGTGGCCGGGACGTTCGAACCGCCGGGAAGGTCGCGAAGCAACTCCTTCAGCTCATCGGCGTTCTTGGCGGCGTGCGCAATATCGACCCGCCGCTCGAACTCCTCGACGTCCAAGACGTCGTTGGCGAAGTGCTCCATCAACGCATCGATGGTGACTTGCCGCGTCTCTTCCGACGGTAGCCGGCCCGCGTCCTGCCCGTCCGACATTACACTTTCGCTCCTACTGAATCGGATGTCCGAGCAAGAAATGTATCGCTCGTGACGTAAGGTGGCGTAACAATCCTGACCTTCTCATCTTGTCCGCCCGTCTTTGCACAGAATCACAAGGAGTTCGTACATGCGAGCCTATTCGTCGAGACCGCTGGTCGTCTTCGCCGCCGCGCTTTCACTCGGCCTCGCCGGATGTGCTTCCGGCGGTGGCGGTGGCTCCGCGCGCCCGGAGGGAGCAACCAGCAACCGCATCGTGAAGGCCGAGTTCGAGGGACTGGGGCAGATCAGCCCGCTCCGCGCCATCGAGCGACTGCGTCCCCGTTGGCTCACCACCCGCGGTGGCGATTCTCCGGTGCTCATGATCGATGGAACGCGTCGCAGCAGCATGCGGGACCTCGAGTCATTCCAGCTCGCCGACATCGACCGGATGGAGTACATGAGCGCCTCGGACGCGACGACGCGTTTCGGGACCGGATTCAGTGGCGGTGCGATCATGGTGTTCACGATCCGCTGACGACGCAGCTCCGGCGCTCGGACCGTCCGCCGGGCGGTCCGAGCCGCCACCCTTTCGTCCGGCGTGCACACGGCGGACCGCGCGTCGGGCCGCTCTAGGGCACGAGCGACCGGGCGAAACGCTCCAACACGTCGGCGCACAGGTGAATCTGACCGACGTCGATCCATTCATCCTCGGTATGCGCCTGCTCGATGCTTCCGGGTCCGAAGCACACCGCGGGGATCCCGGCCTCGTTGAGAAACGCGGCGTCCACCCACGCGGTCATGCCCTCCACGCCGGACGAGACACCCGACTCCGAGCTCGCCCGCAGCAGCCCTTCGACCAGCGGGGATGTGCGAGCGACTTCCGTGCCGGGCCGATCGAGCGTCGTCTCCAGCGTCGCGTCGAGACGCGGCTCGCGTCCACGAACCTCGTCGAGTACGCGCTCGAACTCCGCGACCACCGCGGCCGTGCCCTCTCCGGGCATCGTCCGTCGTTCCAAGAGCAGCTCGCAGCGATCCGGGTAGACGGACTCGGCCGTGCCCCCGCTGATGGTGCCGGCATGAAACGACCCGAAGTCGAGGAGCTCGTGCCTCGGCCGTGTCCGTAGCTCGTCGGCGTATCCGTCCAGCGCCGCGAGGAAGAGCCCGGCGTGTCGGATGGCATCGACGCCGACATCGGGACGGGAGCCGTGCGCAGCCCGACCGTGAAAGACCGCGCGAAGCCACACGAATCCCTTGTGGGCGGGCATGACCCGCAGGTTGGTTGGCTCACACACCACGGCGAAGTCGGCGAGTGAGCCGCCGTGCTCCTTCGTCAGTGCCGCCATGCCGATGCTCGAATGCTCCTCGTCGGCGGTCAGCGCGACGACGAGGTTTGGACGGATCTGGCCCAACGAGAGGCGCCGTGCGGCAGCCAAGAGCGCCGCGACCCCGCCCTTCATGTCGCACGAGCCACGGCCCATGAGTCGATCACCGTCCATCGTCGCCCCGAACGGATCGATGGTCATCCCGTCCACGCCCACCGTGTCCAAGTGGCCGTTGAGCAGAAGCCTCGGGCCCGCGCCGTCCAAGGTGCCGACCACGTTCGGGCGTCCCGGGGCGACCTCGTCGAGTCGGACACGAAAACCCCAACCCTCGAGCAGGTCGGCCGTCACTTCGGCCATACGCCGCTCGCCCTGGCCGGTGGAGGAGAGAACCGGGTTCACCGACGGAATGGAAACGAGCAGCCGCGCCAGCGCCACAGGGTCGCCGGCGCGCGCCGTCTCAACGGTCGGAGGTTGTTCGTTGTCCATGGAGGGGCTCGGGACGGACCGGAGACGATGGAGCGGGGTTGGTAGCGCGATCGGATCCGAAAAGTGCTGACATCGGGCCCGAGACGATTGTACCTATGAATGAGAGCGTCGACGAGTCGGTCGCGCTCCGCAACCCTCACCAGGGACGTGTCATGAGAAGCTTCGCCATCGGCCTGCTCGGCGCCGCCGCGCTTGCCACGACGATTCTCCTGGTGCGCCAACAGAAGGAGGAGACGCCGAACGACTCCCGCCTCATTCCCGCGGGAGAGAGTCAGCCGACCACCATTTCGTTGGAACGCATCCGGGAGCTGGGCCTATAGCCTGACCAAAGTCCGATAGGCACCAAGGAAAAAAAGCGGCGGGGGACCGAATGGGTCCTCCGCCGCTTTCTTCGTTTCGGGATCGAGAAGACCTACTCGAAGTGCTCCCGATTCTTCTCGACGTAGCTGGTCCACTCACCCGGGACGTCCGTATCCGGGAAGATCGCCTGCACCGGACACTCCGGCTCACACGCACCGCAGTCGATGCACTCGTCCGGGTGGATGTAGTACTGATCGTCACCCTCGTAGATGCAGTCCACGGGACAGACCTCGACGCAGCTGGCGTCTTTGGTCTCGATGCAGGGCTCGGTGATGATGTAGGTCATGGAATCGGCTCACACCGGTGGGTCGGACAGCGTGAAGAAGCTGTACATATGCCACGGGTGAAGCAATGGGTCCAGCCTGGGCTGTACGAATCCCGACCGCGTGTCGTATGGTACTGTTGCAGGACGGGGTGAGCGTTCTTCCCTACGCAGGAATCGGATGTCGGTAGGCCGCGCAGTCGCATCGTTTTTCGCGCTCGCAGCGCTCGTCGCTGCAACGCCGCAAACGGCGTGCGCTCAGACCGGATCCGTCTTCGGGACCGTCTTCGATTCCATCGGAGGCCGGCCCCTCGAGGACGCGGCGGTGTTCCTCTGGGACACACCCCACCGGGGCGTGACAGACGAGGACGGCGGGTTCCGGATCGTCGGCATTCCGCCGGGCGACTACAGCCTCCTCTTCTTCCACACTGAGTTGGGAAGCCTCGGCGTGTCGCCCGGTCCGCGGTCACTGCATATCGAGGCCGGCGCGGACACGCGGGTCGACCTGGCAACCCCGTCCATGGCCACGGTCGTCACGGCCCAGTGCCTCATCGAGGACCGGCCGGACGGCGCGGGTGCCATCGCGGGACGCGTCACGGACGGGATGTCGGCTCTGCCCCTCGCCGAGGCTCGGGTCACACTCTCGTGGGACGACCCCGAAGAGCCCGCACCCAACGTCGTCGAGCTCACGACCGGATCGGGCGGGTGGTACCGCAGCTGCCTCGCCCCGGCCGGGGTGCCCGTGCTGCTCTCCGCGTCATACTTCGGCCGAGAAGGCGTCCGACGGGAGGTCGTCGTCGAGGACAACGGCTTCGAGGAAGCGGCGCTCGAGCTCTATCAGCACCGAGCCAGCGTCCTTCACGGGCACCTGGTCGACAACGAATCGGGCAAGGGGGTCGAGGGAGCCGAGACGTGGCTCCGAGGCACCTTCCACCGAACCCTGACCGACCGAAACGGACGGTTCGAGCTCGAAGACGTGGCTCCAGGCACCTACATGCTCATGACGGACCACCTCGCGTACGGCGTCAAGATGGACACGCTGCTCATTCCACCCGAGCAGATCCTCGAGGTCGAGATGCGTCTCGACACCCGCCCGATCGAGATCGCCCCGCTGACCGTCGTCGCCGAGGCACCGCCAGTCACGATCGACCGGCGCCGGGGCGGCATCGTGATCACGCGCGACGAGATCGACGAGGTGCGACTGCGCTCGCGCGACGCCTCGGACGTCATCCGCTCACTCCACGTCCCCGGGGTGATCGTTCGTCACAGCTCGAACGGCAACATCTGCGTCGGCTTCTCCACCGGGCAGGTGAAGATGAACCAGACGGGGTGCGTGTCGATGATGATCTACATCAACGATGTTCGCGCCACCGACCCCAACATGGCGCTTCGACTCCCGCCCGACGCCATCGAGCGCATGGTCGTATACAAGCCCATTCAGGCCGGCAATCTCTTCGGGCTCGGTGGCGGAAACGGCGTGTGGATGATCTATACGCGCGGCAACTGACGGCGACCGCGTCCCGGCGTCCTTGCGTGCCGGCCGGCATGAACCGGCACCCGCGGCGGGGCCTCAGATTCTCTTGACGAAGGTGCGTGCCCAATGCGCGTAGCGCTTGGCCAACTCGGGATGCACCCGCTGCGCGAACGGAAGCCAGGCCCGTAGCACCTCGGCGTGTGTCTCGGCCCACACGTCGATGTGGTCTTCCCTGAGGTGCAGATGCCGTAGCTGATCGAGCCTCTCGGCGAGCGCGGCCAGCGAGACGCCCGGCCCCAACGCGAGGAGCCGTTCGACCAAGCGCTCGTCGCCGGGAAGCGGGATCTCGGCGACGGCCCGGGCGGCGGCGGCCCCTAGATCGCGCTCGATGTCCGAGGGGCGTACACGCAGCTCCGAGTCGAGCGACTCGTGAAGCACGGCCACCATGAGCACGGCAACGTCCACGGCGCCGACGTCGTGGAGCAGCACGAGCGCGGAGCGTCCAGGATGGAGGTACGCCGGGTGATGGTCGTCGTAGACCGACTCGAGTCTGGGCGCCATCCCGAGCGCGAGTGCCCTGGCCAAGGCCTCCAGCTCGGCGTCGGTGGCACCGTGCCCACGCGCCGCGACCGCCAGCGAGCGCGCCATCTGGCGCGCCCGGGTCGGAGGATTCGGCGTGGGGTCGTCCAGCACGTTCTTCAGTCGCGAAGATGCTCGGCGAAGTGGGCGATCGTCTCGTCGATCGCCTGCTCCAACTCCGGGGGCGCGCCCGAAAAGGGGTGGCGAGCCTGGAACGTGTGTCCGGCCCCCGCGATCCCCACGAAGGCGGTATCGCCGCCCCACCCGGCGAGGCGTCGTCCCTCTTCCGCCGCGACCGTCTCGTCGTCGAGCCCGTGAACGACGAGCCACGGAACCGCCAGCCGTCGCGCCGCAGCCTCGATGTCGAGGCGATCCCGATTGGCCTCGAGATCTTCGAGAAGCGTCACGTCGAGTGGCATTTGCTGACCCGTGCGCGCGTTCGATACGAAGATCCGGCCCGTGTCACGCCACTCGGCCCTGAGCTCGGCGCTCCACCGATCGAAGTCGGCGACGGCCGCCCAGGTCACGAGCGCGTCGATCCCGTCGTGCTCGGCCGTCGCGAGCACCGCCTGACCGCCGCCGCGGCTGTGGCCCACCACGCCCAGCGCCCTCGGCACCTCACCCAACAGCGAGCCGCTCAGCACCTCATCGATGACGTCCTGGACCTCGTCGAGCTCGCGGCTCAGCGTGTTTCTGGCGAACCGCTCGAGCTCCGTGAACTCGAGTGGATCGTCGCCGATCCCGTTGTGGGAGAGGTTGAAGGAGACGACGGCGTGTCCGGCGTCGGCCAGTCGCTCGCAGAGGTAGGGAAAGAAGCCCCAGTCCTTGAACCCCTTGAATCCATGCACCACCACGATCGCGGTGTCGGGGCTCGGCCCGTCCGGGGCCCGCACGTCTCCGCGGAGAACCGACTCGGGGTCGGCGCCCGAAGTGAACGTTCGGTGGATCACTGCTCGGGCTTCACCCACTCCACGTCCCCCTGCCCGCCCCGGTGGTTCTCGAGTCGGGCGAGCGTGAAGAGCAGATCGGAGAGCCGGTTGAGGTAGACCAAAACTCCCGCGTCGACCTCCTCCGCGGCCGCGAGCCGCACGACGTCCCGCTCCGCCCGACGGCACACCGTGCGCGCCATATGCAGGGCGGCGGCGCCCTCCGTGCCACCCGGCAACACGAACGCCCGCAGTGGCGGAAGCTCGTCGTCCGCCTCGTCGATCCACCGCTCCATCTCGTCGACCCGGTGCGTCGGCACCGGCGGCGTCAGCGGCTTCGTGCGCCCTTTCTTCGGCGGAGGCGTCGCCAGGTCGGCGCCCAGGGCGAAGAGGTCGTGTTGAATGGACTCCATGCGGGCCCGGGTCGTTTCGTCCGTGACCTGGGTCAGGCTCCAGCCCAGCACCGCGTTGAGCTCGTCGACCGTTCCGTACGCGCTGACGCGGGCGTCGTCCTTCGGAACGCGGCCGCCACCGAAGAGCGCGGTGTGCCCGTCGTCGCCGGTCCTCGTGTAGATCTTCACGTCAACGCAGCTTCGTGAGCTTGCGCAGGGTCTGCGCCTTCTCGAGCAGTGACGCGGTCTTGTCCTCCGGCTCCGGCTGCAGCAGCTCGCGGATGTCCAGGAGGACCTCCAGACGGAGCTGGTCTCGCTGATACTCCATGTCCAGGGCCCGCATCCGATCGGCATCGCCGGCGGCATCGGCGGCGGTGAAGGCGTCCCGAAAGACGTTCTCGAGGCTCTGCAGCACTCGCTCTCGGCTTCGCACGTTCCCCTCCTTCAGATCGTTGCCAACACCCTCGAACCGGGGCCGGATTCGAAGTAGCCCCGCACCGTCTCTCGCAGCTCATCGAGGCGACCCTCGAAGTAATGATCGGTTCCCGGGATCCTCACCAACGTGACGTGCGCACCGAGTGGCGCCACCACCGACGCAAGCTCTTCGCCCGAACCGAACTCGTCGTCCTCTCCCTGGACGAGAAGCGTCGGCTTGCCTGCGTCGGCCAGGAACCCGAAGTCGTAGCGTTGGTCGAGACCCACCGGCAGCCCCAGCCCGAACATCGCCCCGACCCGATCGTCGGGCGCGCCGACGGACAGGCCGACCAGGCTACCGAAGGAGAACCCGCCCACGACCAATGGAAGGTGGGGATGCTCGGCGAGGAGCCAGTCGATCACGACGCGCAGGTCCTCCTGCTCGCCGACGCCCTCGTCGAAGCTTCCCGTGCTCAAGCCGACGCCACGGAAGTTGAAGCGAAGCGCGAACAGGCCGGCGTCGTTCAGCCCCTGCGCCGCCCGGTACACCGCCTTGGTGTGCATCGTCCCGCCGTGGACCGGATGCGGATGGCAGACGATGCCCGCGCCGCGCGGCGCCACGTCCGGTTCCTTGAGGATCGCCTCCAGGTGACCGTGCGGAGCCGGGATCCTGACTGTACCGAACGCCACGATGTAGGCCCTGGTTCGGGTGGCAAAGCCCCGGTCGGACGCAGAGTTACGGCTATGCCGCCGCGACTTGGGGCCGTATGTTCTCCAGACGGTGGTTCGTGGTCAACCCAACCGGAGCGTACGTCGATGCACGCGTCCAAGATCACGCAGGACTCGGTCGATCGGGCCAACGAGCTCTATTGGAGCTCGGCTCGCAGCGTCAACAAGATCGCCGAGGAGCTGGACCTCTCGAAGGGTGCGCTCTACGGCATCATCGCGCCCGAGCCGAGTGGCCGGGGATGTCCGCTGTGCGGTGACGAGGTCGCCTACCCGAACCGAACCGCGAAGGAGCGCAAGCTCCTGGACTGCCCGACGTGCGACTGGGACGGCGGCCCCGACGAGACGATCGCGCTCGACCCCGACGACGAGGGTGGGGCGGCACGCCACGGCGCGAACGGGCGGCAGAGGGCCGACGCTCCCGACCGAGACGCGACCGGCCGAGCGGAGCCCGACCGAGACGCCACCGGCTCGGAGTTCGAGCCCGACCAAGACGCGACCGGTTCGGAGTTCGAGCCCGACCGAGACCGGCCCGGTTCGGAGCTCGAGCCCACGCCCGCCGACCGCGCCGTCTCGGTTCCACCTCCGCCGTACATCCGCCCGGCGGCGAGCACGGTCGCCGGCGGCGCGTTGCTGGGGGCGGCGGTCGGGCTGGCGCTCGTCCTGTGGGCGCGTCGGCGCTGAGATCCGACGACATCGGATGACCGACGACACGCTCGACCACGCGGACGAAGCCCCGGCCGGCCAAGGCGGAGCGAGGGGGGCCGACGGCCAGGACGCTCCGGGGCCCAAGATCATCGACGAGCGTTTCGAGCGCCGGATCGTCATGACGGTGCCGGACCGTCACAATGCGAAGCTCCGTAAGATCATGGCGCGGGTGAACGCCGACGACGACCTGTACGCGCTCTGGATCGCCTCCAACGTCAACGCGGTCGAACGTCTGAACATGTCGGATCACGGGCCGGTCCACGTGAAGATCGTCATGAACATGGCCGTACGCATGCTCAGGCTGCTCGACGACGCGGGCATCGTCCCGGGGGTGATCGCCGACTACGGCATGAGCGTACAGGACGCCGAAGTCGTGGTGGCGCTCGGCGCGCTGCTCCACGACATCGGGATCTCCATTCACCGCGATGATCACGAGTCGTTCTCCCTCTTCCTCGCGGAGTCCAAGCTTCGACAGATCCTGCCGGAGGTGTACGGACCGAGGGAAGAGGCCATCGTCCGATCCGAGGTGCTGCACACCATCATCTCGCATCGATCGGGGGGTCGTCCCCTCACGATCGAGGCCGGTGTCGTCCGGATCGCGGATTCGCTGGACATGGCCAAGGGGCGGTCGCGCATTCCGTTCGAGGCGGGTTCGCTTTCGATCCACTCGGTGTCCGCGGCGGCGGTCGAATCGGTCTCCATCGACGCGGGGGCGGAGCAGCCGATCCGGATCACGGTCGAGTTGTCGAACTCGGCCGGGCTCTTCCAGCTCGATCAGCTCCTTCGCGAGAAGCTCGGCGGCAGCGGACTCGAGCCGTACCTCGAGATCCAGGCAAAGCTCGGGGAGGAAGAGAAGCGGTTGCTCACGGACTTCCGCCTCTAGATCGACCGTGGAGATCCAAATCTCGTATCCGCTCGCCTTCGTCGCGGGCTTCGTGTCGTTCCTTTCGCCGTGCATCCTGCCGGTCGTCCCGAGCTACCTGGCCTTCGTCTCCGGGCTGACGTTCGAGGAGCTGACCGGCGGCTCGGTGCCCACGGCCCGCAAGGCGGCGACCCTGCACTCCGTCGCCTTCGTCCTGGGCTTCTCGCTCGTCTTCATGACGCTGGGACTGGTGGCGACTTCCCTGGGCTCGGCGATCGCCGGGGCGCTCCCTTGGATCAACCGAGCGGGAGGCGTGATCGTGATCGGCTTCGGTCTCGTGGTCGCGGGAGTAGTCGAGCTTCCGGCACTCGCGCGCGAACGGCGTGTAGATCT
>JAOTVL010000082.1 GCA_029863525.1 Gemmatimonadota bacterium | reverse complement strand
ACGCTTGGAAGACCGCGACCAGAACGAAGAGCATGATCAGGTAGAAGACACCACGGCCAGCAGCCTTCTCTATCGGGAACGCCGCCCCGTCCCCCCCGATCCACGCCGAGAGGCGATTGTCCACTTCGGTGCGCTTGAGACCACCGGTAACGAGAGCCGCGACGATCCGCGCGACGATCCAGCCGCCGATGAGGATCGCGAGCGCCGCCACGAGGTTGGGGACGAACGCCCATGCAGCGTCCAACATCGCGTTGAAATCCGTGTTCATTCGTTGAGCTCCTCGGATTGAGCCTCCAGGTTCTCCTCTTGCCTAGACCGGTGCACGCATGGATTGGTCACATTCGGCGTCTCGCTCATCGTGCGACCATGCCGACAGAGACGGTTCCGGGCTCGGCGACCATCAACTGCAGCCGCGCGAGCGTGCCAGCGGGCAGCGGCGTCGCGAGGATCCCCCGCACGGAGTCCGCCCGACCCGAGCGCAGGCGACACGAGACGTGCACCTCACCGTCGGTGACCCGAGCGCGACCGGCGCGGCAATATCCGAGAGCCCGCGTCACGCGATCGACGAGTGGCTCGGACCCGGGACGGGGTGTGCGTTCCATGACGTGCAGGAGGTCGACCACCTCTTCGACTCGCCCCTCCGCGACCGCCGCCAGTCCCGCCTCCAATGCCGCACGCCGGCTCCCCACGTCCGGGACGCTGCCCTCGAGGGTCAAAACGCCCGCCGCGAGGCGCAGCTCGAGCTGGGGCCATGCGTCCTCCCCCGCGATCGTCGTTCCGAAGTCGGCCGATACGTCGGTCGCGCACGGTGTGGCCCCGAGCGGCGTCTCGCACGAGACGGCCTCGGCGGCTCGCAGCGCGCGGCCACCCGCGCCGATGGCCGGCGGCGTACCAGCGAGCCGGACTCTCCGCCCCGATACCGCGAGTTGCACCCACGCGAAGCCCTGCTCGTCGAGTGCCTGGCGGATCTCAGTGCGGATCTCCTGCTCGCTCGGTTGCCGCCCGCATCCGGCCAGGCCGAGCAGCACGGTGACAGAAGCCGCGATCAGCATGGCCGCGTGGCGAGCCCTCGTCCGAGGGCGGTGATCAGATGTCATTGCGGTGCCTCCTGGCCGCGCCCCTACGGATCGGAGCCCCGGCGCACCCCGCCCGGACGTGGTCCGGACGGGGCACTGCGGGGTCGACCGTCGGCTGCTCAGTTGATGCGTGCGAGCTCCACGCGGCGGTTTTGGCGACGCCCCTCTTCCGTGCCGTTGTCGGCCATCGGCTGGTCCGGACCGAAGCCCTGGGCCTCCATCCGGTTGGCCGCGACCCCCCGTGAAACGAGGTAAGCGACGACCGACTCGGCGCGAGACTGCGAGAGACGCACGTTGAACGCGCGCGATCCGGTGGAATCGGTGTGTCCCGAGACCCGCACCCGGACTTCCGGATTGCCGTTCAGGGCCTCCGCGACCCGGTTCAGGATGGTCAGCGCCTCCGAGGTGAGATCGGCGCTGCTCGTTTCGAAGGTCACGCCTTCGAGAACCAGCGAGGTCTCATCCTCCTCGAAGAGCACCGGGCACCCGCGCTCGTCGACGTCCGAGCCGCGTGGCGAGTTGGCGCAGCGGTCGTCCTCGTCGAAGACGCCGTCGCCATCCGCGTCGACACGGCAACCACGGTCGTCGACGCGCACGTTCGACGGCGTCGCCGCGCATCGATCGTTCTCGTCGAAGACCCCGTCGCCATCGGTGTCGACTCTACATCCGCTCGCGTCCACACGTGCACCGGACGGCGTCGCCTCACATCGATCATCTTCATCGAAAACACCATCGCCGTCGGCATCGACACGGCAGCCCATGGCGTCCACGTCGACGCCCGAGGGAGTGTTCGCGCACCGATCGGCCTCGTCGAAGACCCCGTCGCCGTCGGAGTCGACGCGGCAGCCCACCGCGTCGACGCTGACACCCATGGGCGTCGTCAGGCAGTCGTCGTCGCGGTCCGGCACCCCGTCACCGTCGCTGTCGCGCGGCGTAGCGCCGAGCCCGACCGAGAGGCCGCCGGTGATCATCCAGTTCGTGTGGTTCTCGATCGCCGCCTCTTCGTAGATGGCGCCCTCGTTGAACGGGGCCCAAACACGGTCGACGGTGACGTCCGTGCGAAATGCGACGTTGTCCGTCACGTAGAGCCGGAGACCGGTGAGTCCCGAGACGCCCCAGTCCCCATCGTCGACCACGCCGGTGTAGACGTTTCGAACGGCGCCCAGGCCCACGAAGGGTCGCACACGGTCACGGATCGGGAACGAATAGAGCGCGCGGCCGCGAATCGGGATCCACTTCCCGGCAGCGCTTCGCGGGCCGACGTCTTCCGTGAAGCTCACGCCACCTGCCGCCTCGAGGGACAGGTTCTCAGCCAGAAAGTACCCGATGAGCCCGCCGAAGCCCCACGAGGACTCTTCGAGACCTGAGGACGCGTCGACCGAGCCGACCTGGGGAAACAGGCCGAGCTCGATGGTACCCGCGTCCTGGGCCGCAATCGGGGCCGCGACCAGCAGGAGCGAGAAGACCGCGAAAGAAGCGCGGAGTCTCATTCTTCACCTCTGTGTATCGATGGGATGGATTGTGCTCCATGCCCATCGACCGCGAGGCGAGGCGAAAAGTCACATCAGTGGAGCGCGAAGCCGTCGGTGCCCCAAAAGTCTTCCCGGCTCGGCGCCCCTCTGCCCCCGAGAGCCGCCCGTTCGGCCGCGAGCGCCCGCTCTTCGGCCACCTCCAAGTCCACCGCGCGACGGATCTCCGCAATCTGCGGCTGGAGGTGGAGGAAGAGGTCCAGCACGGCGGGATCGAAGTGTCGCTCCCGCTCACCGCGCATGATCCCCAGGACCTCTTCCACCGACATCGCTGGCCGATACGGTCGATCGTTGACGGTCGCGTCGAAGTAGTCGACGATCGCCACGATCCGGGCCACCAGTGGGATCTGCTCGCCAGACAGGCCGAACGGGTACCCGGTCCCGTCCCACCGCTCGTGGTGGCTGAGCGCGATCTCCCGGCCCAACTGGAGCGCAGGCGTGTCGGAGTCTTCGAGAATCCGCGCGCCCACCACCGTGTGCCGTTCCATGACCCTGCGTTCCTCTTCGTCGAGCGGCCCCGGCTTGAGGAGAATATGATCGGGGATGCCGATCTTGCCGACGTCGTGCATGCTGGCGGCGAGCTCGAGGTGATCGAGGACGTGTTCGTGCAGTCGCATCGCGGTCGCGACGAGGAGGGTGAAGCGCCCGATCCGACGGATGTGTGCCCCGGTGGCCGAGTCTCGGAACTCGGCAGCCGACACGAGCCGGACCGCGATCTCTTCTTCGCGGGCGCGGATCATCTGCGTCCGCTCCTCGACCGCGCGCTCGAGCACGCCGTTGCTCAGCAGCGATTCGCGGGCATGCTGCAGCATTCCACGCACCTCATCGTACTGCCGTGCCGGAGAGCTCAGGATGAGATGGGGCCGCCCTTCGATTCGACGCGCGTACGCTTCGAGCGGGATCTCCTGGTCCCCCACCATCTCGATCCAGATCCCGGAGGATTCGATCCCTGTCGTGGAGCCGTGCGCCCAGTGATCGCGGGCGACCAACATGAAATGATCGAGCGGTGGACACCGCCCGCCGAGATCGACGATGTCTCCCTGCTTCGTAGGCCCGACGAGCACCGTGAACCACTCCGGACCCGACGAGACGACCCGAAACGAGCCGTCCGGTCGCGCTTCGAGAACCGC
This sequence comes from Gemmatimonadota bacterium, assembly GCA_029863525.1. Taxonomy (GTDB): domain Bacteria; phylum Gemmatimonadota; class Gemmatimonadetes; order Longimicrobiales; family Gaopeijiaceae; genus UBA2589. The sequence goes on along the minus strand of JAOTVL010000082.1, from coordinate 12,218 downwards.
CGTGCCCGCGTCGCCCAGCACGGCGTGCAGAACGGCTTCGTAGGTGTCCTGGCTCATGGTGCGACCATGCGTCGCGCGAGCGTCGCCAGGAGCGTCGGAACCCCCTCCCCCGTGCGGGCGCTCGTCCGCACCACACTCCAAGCGCCGGACCGACCGAGAATCCGGCAATGCGCGTCCGAGATCGACCACGAAGCCACGAGGTCCGACTTGTTCAGCGCGAGGACGGAGGGAAGCGGTCCGAAGGCGCGGTTGATTTTCCGCTTGAGCTCGATGGCCGAATCGATCGTGTCGGCGCGCGTGCCGTCGGCCACCAGGATGAGTCCGGAAGCGCCGCGGATGTAGTCGAGCCGCAACTCGGCGAACGCGTCTTCACCCGCCAGATCCCACAGCATGAGGTTGACCGTTCTCGGGCCGATCTTGACCTCGGTTCGGTCGACCTTCACGCCGACCGTCGTCAGGTATCCCTCGTCGTACACATCGTCGATGGTCCGGCGCACGAGGCTCGTCTTTCCGACCGCGAAGGAGCCCACCAGGCACACCTTCTTGGAGACCACGTCGCGACCTTCGGCCTGGGTCCAGGCCCCGTTGGTATTGACCATCAGCGTAGCACGACGAGGTCCGGATGAGCCGACACGATGGGCTCCCACCGGAACGCGAGCAGATCGGGGTCGATGTCCATCTCGCGAGCGACCTGGATGGGGTCGACCGCGAGGGGGTCTCGGAGACCCCGAATGAGAACGCGACCATCACGGCGGCCAGTTTCCAGGACCTCGACCCCGGGCGCCTCGTCGAGCACCCGCACGTACTGCTCGACGGCCCGGTTCTCGACGAAGCGACGTCCGAAGAGGATACCGCCCAGAACCACCGCCGAAGCCACCAACGCCAGCGTGACGGGGCTCATCCGCTTCCGGCCAGGTTCTTCCTGCGACACCAAGGCCCGCGCCAACCGGCGGGGCGCGCCCTGAAAGGGCCCGAGCTCACCGTCGAAGCCCTCGAGCTCGGTCTGATACTGCGCATGTAGTCCATCCAGCACGTCGGACAACCGTCCACGAAGCGATTCGGGCGGGTGGCCGCGGATCACCGCCGCCAGCATCGCGTGCGGCCCTGGCTCGACCCACACCCGCAGCTCTCCGACGGTCACGGCATCGAGCGCATCGTGCTCGCCGACGTCCATGGAGTCGCGAACGAAGTCCCGCACCACGGTGAGCATGCTCGACACGATCTCGGGATCACGCGTGGCGACGTCGTGTTCCACCGCCTCCGCCAAGAGCAGGCCCGTCTCGCGGTGAATCCAGAAGAGCTGCTCGACGCGGTACAGCAGGGAACGTCGGAGCACGATTTCGGAGAACGGCACGCCGGTCTTGAGCGCCTCGACGCGCATCGCGAGCCCGCCGAGCGTGAGGCTGTGATCGACGGTTTGGCTCACGCGCTGCGCGAGTCCGGCCAACGCCTGCCGGACCGAGCGACGAATCGCCCGACCGATGATGGGCGACAGGATCCGCGCGATCCGAGCGGGATCGCGCTGAATCGAGCGGGCCAGTGCCTCCTCCACCTGCGGCTCGAGCGCTTCGGGCAGGGCATCCATCGCCGGGCCGTGGCGCAGGATCGCGTTCGGGAGCACGGCCCCGACCTCTTTGGACCGGAGCGTGGGGTCGTCCAGGCGCTCGGCGATCTCGTCGATCCGCCTTGGGTGCTCGCCCAGAAGGAGCTCTCGCAGTCGCACGAGCTCCCGATCGGGCGCGAGCCCGATCCCTTCCTCTGAATTGATCATGGATCGGCCCTCAGGACCGACCGTTGCCGCGGAGCTTCACGGTCAGACCTTCCAAGAGGTCGGCGAGAACGGCGCGGTCCACCCTCGACTGCTCCAGCGCGGCGACGGCCGCCGTAACGGCCTCGTGGGCCTCCAGCCGGGCCGCCTTTTCGGTCTCGAGCTTCTGCGCCAGCTTCGCGACCTCTTTCGTCATCGCTCGTTCGCGCGAGGCATAGCCCTTCTCGAGACGCTCTTCGAAGCCTCGGAGTCGGTCGGCGAAGAGACTCTCGAGCTCCTCCAGCCGGGTGTCGACCTGGCGGAACTGATCTCCGACGATGATTTCGCGGATCTGGTCGACGTGACCCAGGTCCGGAGCCTCCTTGGTTGCATTGCTCACGGTGCACCTCTCGGACTGTTGGGGGGGCGAAGCCGCACTGGCCTTCGCGTCCTTAGACCGAGTGGCTCGTCGGAAGTCACATCGCCGATCACGCGGCGGTAAAGACGAGCGGCAAGCCGGAGGTACCCGTCGTGCGGTATCGACCAACGGCGTGAGGTCCGCCCGTTGGTCGACGGTTCTCTTACCCTGCTCCCCGGGGCATCTCAGCGAGCATAACGAACGATGTGGATCACCGGACGGGTCCCGCAGGATGGGTCGCGCGGCGTGTCGATGACGCCGGTACCCGCGGGCGCCTGACAGGGCCCGAATCGGCGGACGACCTCGCGTCTGGGTACGAGCTCGACGTAACGGATCTGCTCGTCGAATCTCCCACGGAGGAGCTCGGTTCCGCCCGCGTATTGGTCGTCGACGAAGACCTCCCGAGCCTGACGCACCCAACTCGGTCGCAGTTCCTGGAGGGCCGTGTAGACGTTCGTGTAGGCAGCCACCTCCTCGCCCGAGACGAGCTCGGATTCGTCGGGCCCCGCTGAGGGGCCGCTAGAAGCGCACGCCGTACAAACGACGGCGAAGAAGAACGTGGTCAACCATCCGGTCGTGGTCACGCCATCCTCTCGCGCCGCAGAGTCCACCGATCCATGCCTCGATCTTCGCGGCACATTCATGACGGCATCCGCCCGGCCGGCCCCGGGATCCTTCGCCACGTGAGCGTGCTCGTCGTCCGGCCCTCCTCGTTCTTGATCGAGAGCTTGAGCAGGCCGTCGTCGGTGAACCGGAAGTGGCGCACGTTGTCCACGCCGGGCCAGCTCCCCCGCGTCGGAGAGCCCTGGACGTGGTGGATCACGATCCCGTTCGGCACGTCGAAGCTCACCGTGCCCCAGTAGGCGAAGCCGGCCTGGACGTTCTCGTCCGATTGTCGCGCGCGCTCCGGGAGGTTCTTGGGCATCCCGATTGCGGACATGTTGCCGTGCCCGTCGTACATGATCCGGCCCACGTACTGCATGTCGACGACGTCTCCATTGGCCCGAAAGGACTCGAACGAGACGAGCTCGTAGTGGCCGGCGAAGCGGGCTTCGATGTCCTCCGCCTCGACGTTCTGGCCCCGGAGCGCGGCCGGCAGGCACAGTACCAGAACGATAGAGGCAAGGGTGCGAGCGGTCATCGGCGGGCTCCGGTTCCGGGACGATTCCGAAACGTCCGGGCCGCACGATGCCCGCGCAAGGTCGGACATGGGGCTAGGGTGCCCGCCGTCGCTCGTGACGGAGCACGGTGATCCGCGTCGGACCCCCGAAGTCGTAGCGCTTCCCCTTGACCTCGAGACGATGGTCCTTGTCGTGCTCGAACGCGAGCACGGCCGCGAAGGGCACCCGATTCCACTGTGCGATCACCCGGTCGAGCTTGGCCGACCCATACGGCGGGTCCGCCAGCGCGACGTCGTAGGCGTCGGCCTCGAGTCGCTCGACGAACGGGATCGCGTCTCGCTTGAAGATGCGCGTCATGCCCTTGGCGCGGAGCGCGGCGACGTTCGCCTTCAGGGCGTGGAGCGCCGGAGCGCCGTTCTCGACGAAGTCGACGGAGGCCGCGCCTCGTGACAGCGCCTCGAGGCCGACGGCCCCCGACCCCGCGAAGAGGTCCAGGACCCGTGCATCGCGTAGATCGTCCTCGAGCAGGCTGAGCCACTGATCGCGGACCGCCTCGGCGGTGGGACGGACCTTCCCACCGGGAGACGTCAGCGATCGGCCGGCGTATCTGCCTTTCACGATGCGCATCGGTCCCACCCGGCTCGAATGAATCGCATTACGGCCCGCTTGAGCGACGAGTATCGGTGCTCGGGCGTTCGATTGCACGACGCGGAGCGCAACGCCTAGCTTGCGGGCCTCCGCCACCCGTGCCCGGAAGCTCCCGATGGTCAGACGTTCGCTGCTGGTCCTCGCTTTGCCGCTGCTCGCCGCATGCGCCGGGGCCGAGACGCCCGACACGGGAATCGACGATGCAGCCATGGCCGACGAGACCCGGGAAGACTGGGTCTCCTACGGGCGGACGTCGAACGAGCGGCGCTTCAGCCCGTTGACCCAGGTCGACGACGCCACCGTGCAGGGCCTGTCCCCAGACTGGTACGTGGTGCTGCCCGACGACAAGGGACTGGTCTCCACCCCACTCGTGGTCGACGACGTGCTCTACTTCATCGGGAGCATGAACATCGTGCGCGCGGTCGACGCGACCTCTGGCGAGCCCATCTGGACGTACGATCCCCGGGTGCGGGACTACGCGGACCGGATGCGTGTCGGGTGGGACCATAACCGGGGCATCGCGTTTTGGGGCGACAAGGTCTACGTCGCGACCTGGGACGGCCGGCTCAACGCCGTCGACGCGGACACGGGCACCGAGGTGTGGAGCGCGACGACCATCGACCCGTCCCTGCCCCTATACATCACGGGCGCGCCCAAGGTCTTCGATGGCAAGGTCCTGGTGGGCAACGGCGGCACGGAGCACGGTCCGGCAAGGGGCTACGTCACGGCCTACGACGCCGAGACGGGTGAGCAGGCATGGCGATTCTGGATCGTACCGGGCAACCCCGCGGACGGGTTCGAGAGCGACGCCATGCGCATGGCCGCGGAGACGTGGACGGGTGAATGGTGGGTTCACGGCGGAGGCGGAAACGCGTGGCATGGATTTACTTACGACGAAGAGCTCAACCAACTTTACATCGGTACCGGGAACGGCTCGCCGTGGAATCAGAAGATCCGGAGCCCGGAGGGCGGAGACAACCTCTTCCTGAGCTCCATCGTCGCGCTCGATCCAGATACCGGGGAGTATCTCTGGCACTACCAGGATACGCCCGGAGAGACGTGGGACTTCAACTCGAACATGGACATCGTCCTCGCCGACCTCGAGATCGACGGCGAGCAGCGCAAGGTGATCCTGCACGCGCCCAAGAACGGATTCTTCTACGTCCTCGACCGAACCGACGGCTCGCTCATCTCGGCCGAGCCGTTCACGGAAGTGACCTGGGCGAGCCACGTCGACCCAGAGACCGGCCGTCCGGTCGAAAACGCCGACGCGCGATACCCGGACGGTCGGACGGTGATCGCCCCCGGGCCGCTCGGAGGCCACGGGTGGCACGCGATGTCCTTCAACCAGGAGACGGGCCTTGCCTACTTCCCGGGCATCCACGCCTCCTATGTCTACGACGACACCAACATCGACCACGCGACGTGGCGGTCCGAGCCGTGGGTCGGCGGGCTGGGAGTCGAGGGCGGCTTCGGCGCGTCTCTCCGTGAAGACAACGTCTTCTCGACGCTCCAAGCGTGGGATCCCGTGCGTCAGGAGCTCGCCTGGGAAGTGCCCCTGCCCGGCGTGTACAGCCCAGGCACCCTGACCACGGCGGGGAACCTCGTCTTTCAGGGGCGCTTGGACGGGATCTTCGCCGCATACCGGGCCGATACCGGCGAGGAGCTCTGGACCCACGACGTCGGGCTCGGGATCTCGGCGCCGCCCATCACCTATGCGGTGGACGGCAAGCAGTACGTGGCCCTGCTGGTGGGCTTTGGCAGCGTCATGGCGGCGGTGGGCGGAGCGGGTGTCGCCCAGTACGGCTGGGCCTATGGAGAGCACGACCGCATGCTCGTGGCCTTCTCGCTCGACGGAGCTGCCACGCTCCCCCCGCAGCCCGATCCCGTCGTCCCGATTCCCAGAGAGGAGAGCTTCGAGGTCGACGCGGAGCTTGCCGCCCGAGGGGCTCAGGTCTACGCCAAGTGCTCCTGGTGCCACGGAAACGGCGCGATCGCGGCCGGAATGACGCCGGACCTCCGGTCCTCCAGGATCATCACCTCGCTCGAGCGCTTCGCGGGCGTCGTGCGCGACGGCGAGCGTGCCGCCGAGGGGATGCCCATGTACCCCGACATCACGCTGGACGACCTCGTCGGGCTACAGCACTACATCCGGGAGCAGGCGGAGCTGGCGCTGGCGGCACGACGAGAAGCCGGAGGCTAGGTCGGCAGGATCGTACCGAGGCCGGGGGCCGCCGTGCGTCGGGGCCGAATCAGGGAGTCGGATACGCCTCGCTCGAAGCCGCGCGGTCGGCGGCGCCCGGGTGGCCCGTAGCCTCACGCCCATCGGACGGTTTACGCCCCTCCAGTTGGTCGAGAAGCCTCCGCATTTGGGCGAGAATCTCGTTGTTGGGCCGGTCCCGCATTCTCCGCCGCTTGGTCTCACAGTCCATCAAGTAGCGCTTCAGAGCTTCCATTGTATCGTTCAGGGCCGCCGATCCGGAGCAGGGGGTGGTTTGTTTTCTCGGGACGGGGACCTCTAAAGCAGGATTGGTGCCGCAACCGCCCGAATAGACGTCGCCTCCACAACATTTTGGCGCCCAGGGGGCGTGAACACCCCTCGGGTCGCAGCGTCGAGCCAGCGCGGGACTCATCCATGACCGACTTCGAGGGAGCGACGTGAAGAGGGATCCCATCGACACCCGGCAGGCCGACCAAGCCCGTTCCGTACGGTATTCGGGCGGCTTCTCGGACGTGCAGGAAGCGCCCTGGTTCGTCCTCGGCGGAGGGGGCCTGAAGGGGCTCGCGCACGTCGGGGCGCTCGCGGCTCTTCAGGAAGCCGGCATCCGACCCGCGGGGATCGTCGGGACCAGCATCGGAGCGTTGATCGGCGCGCTCACGAGTGCCGGCGTCACCCCCGACGAGGGCCGAACGCTCGCTCTGAAGCTCGAGCGCTCGGACATCCTGCGATTCAACCGGAGGGCCGCGTGGATCAACGGGATCCGACAGGTCAGCCTCTTCCGTGCAGAGCCGTTACGCGACTATTACGCCGAGATTCTGCCGAGCGGCGGGTGGTCGGCGCTCCAGATCCCCTTCTGGACGAACGCGGTGGACCTGCGGGATGGCCGAACCGCCTGGTTCGGGCCCGACGCCCGCATGGACCTCTCCCTCGTCGACGCCCTGTACGCTTCCTCCGCGCTACCCGTCTTCTACCCACCGCTCGAGCAGGACGGGCGCGCGTACATAGACGGCGGCACCGCGCACCCGCTCGCCATGAGCAAGGCCGCCGAGATCGGCGCTGGGCGGATCATCGCCGTGGACGTCGGGTCGGGCCAGGAAGCCGACCCCGGGGGGGCAATCGGTCAGGGGATGCTGGGGATCCACCAGAGGGTCTTTTCGATCATGACCTACCGACGGCGAAGGGAGGCGTACGAGTCCTGGGAGGGACCGCCGATGCTCTACATCCGGCCCCGACTCGATGGCTACGGGCCGTTCGGCTTCGAGCACGTGGAATACTTCCTCGAGGAGGGGTACCGGGCCACGAAGGAAGCCCTCGGCTGGCTCGGGTCGTAACCGCGTCCCTGGCGAAACTCCCACACCTCCCCCCGGCAAACCCCTACAGCGTCCCCGCTGGAGCCGCCGCACCTTGAGCCGATTAGCCGGCGCATCGTCGGAGGCCACGGCGAGCGCCACTCCATCGGCGAATCGCGGAGGATCACCATGAACGTGTTGCGCATCGTCTTCGCGGCCATCGGCACGCTCTTTCTCGGGGCTCCGCTTTCCGCCCAGGACATCACCCTGCCCGATCCGATTCCCTTGGGCACCACCGTGGGCCAGCGCGCCGACCGGGTGCTCATCCGCGGGGCCACGATCATCAGCGGGCGGGGGACACCCCGGTCGAACCGGGCCATGCCACCCGAGGGCCCCATCGACATCGTCATCGAGAACGGGCGGATCGTGGACATGGTGCTGCGCGACCCGGTGAACATGGCGCGTGAAGACGTGGAGCCGGATGACATGGGCGCCGACCTGGTCATCGACGCCACCGGCAAGTACGTGATGCCGGGACTCGTGGACATGCACGTCCATCTGCGCGCCGACGGCGCCGAGCTGGGTCCACGGGCTCTGGACTACCAATACCGGCTCTGGATGGGACACGGAGTGACGACGGTCCGCGATGCCGGAACGGGCGCCAGCCTCGACGTGATGACGGAGCAGCGCTCGCGATCGGCCGCCCACGAGATCGTGGCGCCCCGCCTGGTGCTCTGCCAGCGCTGGCCGCTGCCCCTTCGCCGCTGGGACGTCGGCAATACGCCCGACGCCGCTCGCGAGATGGTGCGCGAGTTCAAGGCACTCGGCGCCGACTGCATCAAGATCAGCAAGAGCCCCGGCCATTACCCCGACGTCATGGCCGCGGCCGTGGACGAGGGGCGCGCGCTCGGCATGCAGACGATGGTCGACCTCAAGGTCTCGGAGACCGACGCCGTCACGGCGTCCGAGCTGGGTGTGACCTCGGTCGAGCACTGGTACGGTGTGCCGGACGCTGCGCTCCGAGGAAGCCAGGACTTCCCCGCCGACTACAACTACTGGACCGAGCTGGACCGCTTCCGATGGGCCGGCGACCTCTGGCGCCAAGCCGATCCGGAGCTGCTTTCGGACGTCATGGACACGCTCATCGAAAACGGGACCAATTGGGATCCCACGATGGTGGTCTACGAGGATAACCGCGACGTGTGGCGGGCACTCACACTGCCCTGGACACGGACCCTCTATCATCCCTCGGTCATCGAAGGCCTGTGGCCGGACGACGCCACCCACGGTGCGTTCAAGTCGGAGTGGACCACGGCCGACGAGGTCATGTGGCGCGACAACTTCCGCATCTGGATGAATTGGGTGCGCGAGTTCCACGCGCGAGGCGGCCTCCTGACGGTGGGCTCCGACACGAGTCCCTGGGGCGGAATGGCCGTGATTCGTGAGATGGAGCTCATGCAGGAGGCGGGGATCCATCCGATCGACATCATCCGCGTCGCCACGACGAACGCCTACCAGACGCTTGGGATGGAGGAGCACTGCGGCGTGCGTGTCGGGTGCGCAGCCGATCTGGCCGTCATCAACGGAAACCCGATCGAGAACCTCAAGGTCATGTACGGGCTCGGCTATGGCTTCTATGGGATCGCCCCCGTGTCCGAGCAGTGGCAATGGGGTGGTGTGACCTGGACGATCAAGGACGGGGTGGTCTACGACGCGCAGGCGCTTTTGCGCGAGGCGCTCTGGTACGTGCAGCAGGAGAAGAGCAAGGACGTGACTCAGGACCGATGAGCGCCGGCCCCACGGCCCGGTAGCCGAGCCCGGAGGGGCCTGCCGCCCATCGTGGTCGATACAGGAGGGTGCCGAGATGATTCGATCCCTGCGTGTGACCCTACGCGCGGTTCTCCTGACCGCGTTGCTGGCCGTCGTGGGGTGGCCCGCCAGTGGTCAGGAGACGCCGGACCTAGGCCGCGAGATCGCAGTCGCGGAGCGCACGCTGGCGACCCCCACGGTCGCCGACGCGATGAGCTTCGTCGAGTCGCAGCAGTCCGACCCGTCCGACGTGATCCAAGACTGGCTGGGTGTGTGCAACGCGCTTGGTCCGTCGTACGACGAGATCTACAGGGCCCGCCACATCTACAAGATGTTTCGCATCTACGGCCTCGAGCGCGTCTACATCGACGACGAGTACAACGTGGTCGCCGTGCGACCGGGCGTCGGCGACGGGCCGACCGCCGTGCTGGCCGCACATCACGACAACGTAGCGATCTGGCCGAAGGACCAGCCCATGGAGGCCTTCGAGCGGGACGGACGCGTCTACTGCCAGGCGGGGGGCGACGACATCCCGGGTGTCGTCCAGCTCTTCACCGTGCTTCGCGCAATGAACGCAGCGGGCGTCCAAACCGAGGGCGACGTGTGGTTCGTCACCCTTTCCAGTGAAGAGGACGGCGCCCAGGGCGCAGCGCATTTCGCTCGGGCACATTATCCGCACAACCTGGATTGGCGCCGCGGCGATGCGGTCGTCGAGCTTCACGGCGGAGCCGGCGAGGGTGTGACGACCGGGGCTCTACCCGTGAGCACTAGGACGACACTCAGGTTCTTCACTCCGTTCGAGCGACGCATGGCCGATCAACCCGGGGCGGACCGTCGCTGGCGTCCGCACGCCGTAGACGTGTTGGCCAGAGCCATCGTCCGGATCCGAAGCGAGGTGACCGACCCCCGGTCCGACTGCCTCCGTTGCACGGGGGTCGCCGAGGACGCCGAGCGGGCGGAGTGGTACATCAACCCCTCTCTGCTCGTGGGCTCACCCGTCGTGAACCGCCCGGCCTCCGAGGCCAGCGTCCGCATGGACATCCGAGCGCCGACATGGGAACGGCAGCGGCTACTTCACGGGCAGATCGCGCAGATCGCCCAGGAGGTGTGCGAGGAGCTCGAGACCGACGGCTTCCCACCGCATCACTCGACGGAGCGGTGCGGATACATCCTGGACATCAACCAGGTCGTCGGGCGAGACCTGTCCATCGACCCGATCCCGGGCTGGGATCCTGTCGACAACCCACAGGCGCGCATGGTCGCGGCGGCCGCGACGGTGCTCTATGGGTTTCCACCGAGCATCGATCCCGACCGTGGCTGCGGCGACTGCCGGAACATGTACAAGGAAGGCCTCCCCGCGATGTCGTTCCGGGGCGACGTGATCGACTACGGCAACGGTCGCATCGAGCGGGGCTACCCCGTGCAGGATCGCTTAGGCGGTCACGACGTCACCGAGAGCATGGAGATCCCGCCGATCTGGGCCGGGGTCAAGCACGCGCTCCTCTTCGCGGTCGCGCACGCCGGAATGCGTGGTGGATAGGCGGAGGAGGCAGCAGATGGGGTGCATCCGTTGGGGTAGCGTGCGTCCCGAGGACGGAAGTGCCGCTAGCTTACACTCATGCACTTGACGCCTGATGAGCAACCCGTCGTTCGCAGGGCCGTTGCAGCGTACCGCGAGGTCAAGAAGAAGGAACACGGAGGACAGTACCAGGGCGCCACCGCCGACGAGATCCTCGACGAGTTGAACCTCTCTCCGGCCCGCTGGACGCAACTCGCCGCGTTCGTGATCGAAACGGCGGAGGGACCCACGCAAAGGAAGCGATAAGGAAGCCCCTCAGCCGGGCCAACGTTTGGATCGAGTGACCTCACCTGCCCTCCTCACCCCCATTCGATCCGCCGGTCGCCCAACGGGACGCCAAGAGCATCGAGCCGAGCACGATCGCCACGACGACGAGACCCAGCCACGGTCGCGCCGCCAAGGCGTTGATCCGTTCGGACCAGTAGCCACCCGCCAGCGCGAGGGCACCCGAGCCGACGACCGAGCCGAACGCGATGGCTGAGACGATCGACACACGCGACAGGCCGAGCAGCCGGCCAACGATGGCCCCGACAAGCGCGCCGGTACCGTTCAGCGGGACCGCGACGAATCCTGCGAGGCTCAGCCACGTGACGCGATGCATTCCCGCGTTCTGCTGCAGGAGGCGCCATCCGGACTGTCGGGCCGCCCGAATCCGACGCCCGGCGCCGGGCAGCCGATAGAGAACGTGCATCCCTCCCATGACGATAAGGGCGGTGGCGAGGTCGATGTACACGACGAGAGCGGCGAGCGTCCAGTGACCGACCGGCGCCTGTTCGACGGCACCAGCGAGGATGACGAGTTTGCCGCCGCCCAGGAAAGTGCCCGCCGCGACGCTGGTCATGAACCCGGCCGCCTCCCAGCCCAGCAGCCACCCCGTCACCAGGAGGATCAGGCCAAATCCCAGAAGCGGCCCCACCGTAAGCGCCCGCTGGACGCGGAGCGGGAGCGGCGGGAATGCGTCGCTCGACCCTTTCCCGGCCTCCGTCGGGGCGGGTAGGGCGTCCATCTCGGCACCGGCTCGATCAGGCATCTGAAGGACGGGGTGGGAAGCGTTGGGCTCGGTGGCAAGTGGGCTCATCGGTGCTCGTCGAGAGCGAGAGAGCGGAGGGGCAGCCTCTCATACCTGGCGCACGCGTTCCTTGTTCACCCGCCTCGATTTCGGCATCTGAAGCCCGCCTGGACCTGGCAGCGCCCGGGCGGGTTTAGCGCCCACCGAGCGTCACGCCGATATCCACACGAAAGCCCCGGAGGGACTCGAAGTCCTTCCGGGGCCTACCCTAGTCCTCAGAGCGGGAGACCGGGCTCGAACCGGCGACCCTCAGCTTGGGAAGCTGATGCTCTACCAACTGAGCTACTCCCGCGTGGGGTGAGAATCTAGCGACGCCG
>JAOTVL010000081.1 GCA_029863525.1 Gemmatimonadota bacterium | reverse complement strand
CTCGACACCTGCTGCACGCGTAAACTCGACCCAGCGACGCAGATCGCGCTCGTATGCCGCCACCGTGCGATCCGAGAGGCCCCGCTCGAACGTCATGAAGTCGTGGAACTGCTCGAGGCGAAACGCCCGGGCCTCAGTCATCGGACTCGGGGGGGCGTCGCGACCAGACCCACCAGACACCGACGGTAAGCGCGATCACGATCGCGGCGACGGTCAGCGTCCGGTTGAGACTCCCGAGCGCGCGCTCCAGGGCGTCGAGATTCCTCCCGGCCAGAAGCCCGAGGTAGACCAGTCCACCGTACCAGAGGCCTGAGGCGATGGCGATCGGTAGGGCCACGCGAATCCAGCCCTGTCGTGTGGTGCCGGCGAAGACGGGAACCACGGCCCGGATCCCGGGAACGAAGCGCGAGAAGAAGATCGCGGGGAGGCCCCAACGCCGATAGAACGCCGCGACCCGCTCCATCTGGTGCGGACGCAGCAGCCACCGGCCGGCTCCCCGATTGAAGAAGGCCGGCCCGCGATGAACGCTGAGGTAATAGATCATCAGCGCCCCCGTCACGTTGAATAGCCAGGTGCCGGCGAAGACCCACTCCGCCCGCAGCTCCCCGATGCCCGCGCCGGCCAGGAATCCTCCCAGCGCGACGAAGGTGTCGGCGGGAACCGCCGGTACGAGGTTTTCGAGCGCCGCGCCGATCCAAAGAACCGCGTAGATTCCCGGCTCGGGAAGCTCGTTCATCCATGCCACGAATTCCCTCACGCCCGGGCCTCTCCGTCTTCAGTCGGCGCCCGACCGCGGTGGTGCCCTCTCGATGAGGGCCACGGCGTGGACGGCCAGCCCGAGGCGTTCGCCGATCCAGCCCAGCCCCTCGTTGCTCTTACCCTTCACGGACACCCGGTCGGCCGGTACGGACATCGCCTCGCCGAGGCGCGCACTCATGCTGTCCGCCCACGGTTGGATCTTCGGGGTCTCGCAAACCACGGTGACGTCCACGTTGACGACGCGATACCCTCGATCGTGGAGGACGCCCGTCGCCCGGCTCAGCAGCTGGATCGAGTCGGCGTTCCTCCACTGGTCTTCGGATGGTGGGAAGTGGCTCCCCACATTCCCGGCTCCGGCCGCACCCAAGATGGCGTCGATGATCGCGTGGGCGACGGCGTCGCCGTCGGAGTGTCCACGCAGCCCCGGGTGGTCCGGGATGTCCACTCCCCCGAGCACCAAGCGGCGCAACTCGTCGAAGCGGTGGGAGTCGTAGCCGAGGCCGACGCGGTGGTCTACCATCGCTTCCCGAAGCCGCTCGACACCCTGCCGTCGGTCCAGCCGAGGGTGGCCGCGGACCGGACGCTCAGTTCCAGCCCCGGATCGCTAGGCAGACGTTGTGGCCGCCGAAGCCGAACGAGTTCGTGAGCGCGAGGTCGACGGTACGCTCCATCATGCCGGCGTGCGCGTACTCCAGATCGCACGCCGGGTCAGCCTCCGTGAAGTTGATCGTCGGCGGGATCTTCCCGGTCCGGCACACCATGAGCGAAACGATGGCTTCGAGTGCGCCAGCGGCGCCCAAGAGGTGTCCCGTCATGGACTTCGTGGATCCGACCACGATGTCGTACGCATGCTCCCCGAGGACCGCTTTGATGGCCTCGGTCTCGATTGCATCCGCCATGGTCGACGTTCCGTGCGCATTGACGTAGTCGACGTCCTCTTCGGCCGCATGGGCGTAGTCGAGCGCCATCCTCATCGCTGCCTGTGCTCCGTACCCTCCGGGCGGCGGCGCCGTGATGTGGTGCGCGTCCGCACTGAGGCCGTATCCCGCGATCTCGCCGAGGATTTCGGCGCCCCGCGCTTCGGCGTGCTCCAACGACTCCAGGACGAGCGCTCCCGCCCCTTCTCCCATGACGAATCCGTCACGGTCCGCCGAGAACGGACGGCTGGCGCCCGATGGGTCGTCGTTACGGATCGACATCGCCTTCATGGACGAAAAGCCCGCAAAGGTCATGGGCGTGATCGTCGCCTCCGCGCCTCCGGCGATCATGATGTCGGCGTCGCCGTGACGGATGTGGCGCATCGCGTCGCCGATGGCATGCGCGGAAGACGCGCATGCGGAAACCGTGGCGTAGTTGGGGCCGCGCAGATTCCAACGGATCGAGATGAGACCCGCGGAGATATCGGGAATGAACATCGGGATGAAGAACGGGCTGACCCGGTTCGGTCCTTGCTCGATCAGCTTGCGATGCTGCTCTTCGAAGGTGGCGATTCCTCCGATCCCGCTCCCGAAGATGACCCCGAACCGTCCGGGATCTCCGCCCGGAGGCGGGCCCTCGAGGCCCGCGGACGCGAGGGCCTCGGCGGAGGCCGCGACCGCGAACTGTGAGACACGATCGTGCCGCCGGACTTCCCGCTTGTCCATCACGCTCAGCGGGTCGAAGTCCTTCACCTCGCACCCGATGCGGCATGCGAAGTCCTCGGTCGCGTCGAAGGACGTAATCGGCCCCCCTCCACTCTTGCCGGCCAAGAGGTTAGACCACGTCGTCTCCACGTCGTTTCCGACCGGAGAAACGAGGCCCATACCCGTGACGACGACCCTCTTGTGGCCTTCCATCCCCTTATCCATCTCGATCAGTCCTACTCATTCAGTCGATGAACCCCGACTGCTGGAGGTCAGTCCGACGCGTTCTCATTCAGGTACTTGATCGCGTCGCCGACGGTGCGCATCTGCTCGGCCGCCTCGTCGGGGATGTCGATCCCGAACTCCTCCTCGAACGCCATGACGAGCTCGACGGTGTCGAGCGAGTCGGCCCCGAGATCCTCCACGAACGAGGCCTCGTCGGTCACCTTGTCAGGCTCGACGCCTAGCTCGTTGATGATGATTTCGCGGACCCTCGCCGCAGTGGGCTCACTCATGTCTCCTCCCCCTTCTCTTCCTGGAGATGTCGATTGACTGACGGTTCGATCGGAATGAAAATGGCGGTGCCGCGGGATCCTACATCACCATCCCGCCGTCGACCGCCAAAACCTGGCCGGTAATGTAGCGCGCCCCGGGCCCTACGAGAAACCGAACAACGGCGGCGATGTCCGTCGGCTCTCCAAGACTCCCCAAGGGGATCTGATCCTTGAGTGCCTCGATCTGCGCCTCCGTCAACTCATCGGTCATGTCCGTGCTGATGAACCCGGGGGCTACGGCGTTGCAGCGGATACCGCGTGAGGCGAGCTCCTTCGCCACACTCTTGGTCAGCCCGACGAGGCCCGCCTTCGAGGCCGCGTAGTTCACCTGACCGGCGTTGCCCATGAGCCCCACCACCGAAGTGACGTTGAGGATCGCACCATCCCTCTGCTTCATCATGCCCCGTGTCACGGAACGGGTGAAGTTGAATGCACCCTTGAGGTTGGCTGCTATCACTTCATCGAATTCCTCATCCTTCATGCGGAGGAGGAGGTTGTCGCGCGTGATGCCCGCGTTGTTGACGAGAATGGTCACCGGCCCGAGCGCTTCTTCGACGGCTTTGTGTGTGGCCGACACCTGCTCGGGATCCGCGACGTCGCAGGTGAAGCTCGCGTGTCCCTCACCTGGCAGCTCAGCCGCCGCCGCCGCGGCTCGCTCGGAATTTCGTGCGACGACGGCCACCCGGGCGCCCGCTTCCGCGAGGGCGTGCGAGATCGCCAGGCCGATGCCCCGGGAACCTCCCGTAACGATGGCGACTTTGCCGTCCAACTCACGCTCGCTCATGTAGCCTTCCATGTCTCGATGTCCTGGGGCTCGCCGAGGGCGTCGCTCGGCACGCCTTTCGCGTTCCGGCGGTTCATCTTCGCGAGCACGGAGCCCGGTCCCAGCTCGAGGAAGCGGTCCACGCCCTGAGCGGTCATCGTGCGGATCGACGCCGACCACCGCACCGGAGACGTGAGCTGCTCGACGAGGAGCCTACGGGCGGTCTCGCCGTCCGTGACGAGCTCGGCGGTGACGTTCGAAACCACCGGATAGGTGGGATTCTCGAACGCCACACCCTCGAGATGCGCCCGTAGACCGTCCGCCGCGGGCTCCATGAGCGGAGAGTGGAAGGCGCCCGAGACGTTCAGGGCGACGACCTTCTTCGCTCCAGCCAACGTCGCCCGCGACATTGCTTCCTCGACGGCCGCGACGTCGCCGCTGATGACGGTTTGCCCCGTAGAATTGTAGTTCGCGGGAACGCAGACTCCCCCGTCGATCTCGGCGCACACGGCCTCCACGGCCTCGTCGTCGAGCCCGAGGATCGCCGCCATCGCGCCCGGACGGGCCTGGCCCGCTTGAAACATGAGCTCGCCGCGGCGACGCACGGCGAGGAGGGCGTCCTCGAACCCGATTGTTCCGGCGGCGACGTGGGCGCTGAACTCTCCGAGCGAGTGCCCGGCCGCCAACCCCACGGGACCGAGCCGGCCGTGAATGACCCGAAGGACCGCGACCGAATGCGTGAGCAGCGCCGGTTGGGCGTTCTTGGTGGCCGTGAGCTCGTCCTCCGGCCCCTCGGCCATGAGTCGGGAGAGGGAGAAGCCGAGCACCTCGTCGGCCGTGCGCAGGACCGTGGCGGCCGCCGCTTCGGCATCCGCGAGTGCACGCGCCATACCGACGTGTTGAGATCCTTGGCCGGGAAAGAGCAGAGCGAGTGACATGCGGGTCGGTGGACGGGCGCTACATGCGGAGCGCCATGGCGCCCCAGGTGAGGCCCGCACCGAAGGCGACCGTCATGACATTCGCATCGGGGCCGGCGCGACCCTGTTCGATGGCCTCGTCGAGCGCAATCGGCACAGTCGCCGAGCTCATGTTGCCATACCGGTCCACGTTGACGAAGACCTTCTCCATCGGGATTCCCGCGTACTTCGCGGTCGCCTCGATGATGCGGATGTTCGCCTGGTGGGGCACGAGGAGATCGACGTCGTTGGCCGTCCAGCCCGCCTTCTGCATCGCGATGTCGCACGCTTCCGCCATCGACCGAACCGCGTTTTTGAAGATCTCCCTCCCCTGCATCTTGAGCAGATGCCGACCCTCGTCGAGGACCGACTGACTGATCGGGTCGAGCGCGCCGCCACCGGGTCTGTACAGTAGCTCGGCCAACTTCCCGTCGGACTGATGGTGCGACGATAGAATGCCACGCCCGGAGCCGTTCGAGGGCCTCAGGACCGCGGCGCCCGCCCCGTCGCCGAACAGGACGGCGGTCGTCCGGTCGTTCCAGTCGAGGATCGCGCTCATCTTCTCGGCCGCGATGACGAGCGCGACCTCCCCTCGACCCGCCGCGAGATATCCCTCGGCCATGCTCAACCCGTACAGGTGCCCGGTGCATGCCGCCATGATGTCGAACGCGACGGCGTTGTCGCACTTCAGGAGCGCCTGGATATCGCAGGCGGTCGAGGGGAGCCAGCGATCGGGCGTCGCCGTGGACACCACGAGAATGTCGATTTCTCCGGGCTCCAGCCCGGCCCGTTGCAGCGCGATCGTCGCGGCACGTGCCCCGAGATCGGCGGCACCCATGTCGTCCGGAGCGATTCGCCGCTCGCTGATCCCCGTGCGTGTCCGGATCCACTCGTCGGACGTGTCCATTCGCTCGGCGAGGTCGTCGTTGGTCACGACGTTGTCGGGCAGGAACCGACCCGTTGCGACGATTTCAGCGATCGGCGTGGGCTTGATCATAGTTGTAGGTCCTCGGCGCTGTGCTTCACGAGGTCGGATCGAACGGCGCGCGCAGCCACGGAGAGCGCGTTGCGGATGGCCTTCGGCGGAGACTCACCGTGGCAGATGATCGAGACGCCGCCGAGTCCGAGTAACGGGGCCCCGCCGTACTCCGCGTAATCGAGCACCCGGAAGACGTGTTCGAGGTCGACGAGGCCGTCTTCGACCCCGTCGAGCTCGCTCCGGAGCAGGTTCACGATGTAACCGGCGACGGACTCGTAGAACTTGAGCAGCACGTTGCCCACGAAACCGTCGCAGACGATGACGTCGCATTGGCCCTCGACGATGTCGCGGCCCTCGATGTTGCCGATGAAGTTGATCCCTTGCGCCGCCGACAGAAGCTCGAAGGTCTCGATCGTGAGGTCGTTTCCCTTGCCGGGCTCCTCCCCGATGTTGAGCAAGCCGACGCGCGGGTTCTCACGCTCCATGGTGTCCTTCGCGTACACGCTCCCGAGGTGGGCGAACTGCACCAGGTGCTGGGGCTTGCAGTCTATGTTGGCCCCGGCATCGAGAAGCAGGCACAGGTCACGCGCCGTGGGAAGCAGCGTCCCGACCGGGGGTCGCTCGACCCCGGGAAGCGGCCGGAGGGTGAAGAGCGAGGCCGCCATGACCGCACCGGTGGAGCCGGCACTGACGAAGGCGTCCGCTTCGCCGTCCTTCTGCATCCGAAGGCCCACGACGATGGAGGACTCGGGCTTGCGGCGGACCACCGTGGCGGGTGAGTCCGCCGCCGTGACCCGGTCGGGCGCGTGGCGTAGGTGTAGCCGAGTGGGAACGTCCGCGTGCTTGGCCATCTCAGCCCGGATCACGGACTCGTCTCCGACGAGAACGATCTCGACCTCCTCTCCGGCGTCGCGAAGCGCCATGAGGGCGCCTTCGACTTCGGGCGACGGGGCCGCGTCGGTCCCCATGGCGTCGAGGACTATGCGCACGTCACCTCGCCCGATTGGAGGTCCGAGAGGATCGCATCGACGACGCCGTCCGAATCGTCCGAGCGGATCGGCCGGGTGCCGACACTCAGTCTACGACGACTTCGAGTACCGGCTCGCCCTTGTAATGGCCACAGGTCGGGCAGACCCGGTGTGGGCGCTTGGCGTCACCACACTTGGGACATGTGTGCACCGTAATGCCCTCGGCTTTATAGTGCGTACGGCGCTTACGCTTGCGCTGCTTCGACGTTCGTTTCTTCGGGACGGCCATCGGTCTACTCGCTCTTCAGTTCCCGAAGTACAGCCCAACGTGGGTCGGCTTCGTCCACCGCGCAGTCACATACCTCGTCGTTGAGGTTTTGACCACACCGGGGGCAGAGGCCCTTGCACTCCGGTTTGCACACGACAAAAGGATTCACGGCGAGGACGATCTCCTCGCGCACTGCTCCGCTCAGGTCCAGGGCGTCGCCGACCGGTTCCAGAGCGTATTCTCCACCGCCTTCGTCCCCGTCGGCGACGTACACCATCGTCACGTCTTCCGCGAAGTGGGTCTCGACCGGCTGGAGACAACGCCGGCATTCCTGCTTGAGCACCCCCGCGACCGAGCCACGTGCGACCACTTCCCCGGTCCCCGCAAACGAAGCCCGGAGCCGCACGTTCACGTCTCCTGACCACTCCAGGTCCGTTTCCCGCCACAGATCGTCGTCCGCCCCGATCACGCCTTCGACCGCGACGGAACCTTCTCGGTCCAACTGCCCGAGATCGACTCTGAGCATAGTCATAGAAGCTAGCAGCAATGCGCGTAATGTCTAGCGATCGAAGAGGTTGGGGTCCGGGGGACCACCCTCCGCACGCTAGAGGCCGAGGCGCTCGTGCGTGGAAAAGAAGAAGGCGATCTCGGTCTCGGCGTTGGCATCGGAGTCGGACGCGTGGATGGCGTTCCTCCCCTTCGACTCGGCGTAGAGCTTCCGCACCGTGCCGGCGGCTGCCTCGGCAGGGTCTGTCGCCCCGATCGTCTCCCTCAGCTTGGCGACCGCGTCGTCCGCCTCGAGCACGAGTGGGACCACGGGGCCAGAGGTCATGAATTCGACGAGCTCGTCGTAGAACGGGCGCCCCTGGTGCACGGCGTAAAACGCCCCAGCTTGGGCTTGGTTGAGCGTCGTCAACCGAAGGGCACGGATCGCGAAGCCGGCGGTCTCCAGATGCGCTAGGATCTTTCCGGCGTTCCCCGACTCGACGGCATCGGGCTTGATGATGGCGAGTGTATGGCTCATGACTCTTCCGATTCGTTGTCTGGTTCGGGCTCTCCACGCAGGGCGCGGAGTACGGCGTTTCTGGTAATCAGTCCGACGAGTTCCCCGTCGCGAACGATGGGAAGCTGCTCGACTTTGCGGTTCACCATCATGCGCGCCGCGTCGAGCAGCGGCTGCGACTCCGACACGCATAGGACGGCCCGCGTCATCACGTCCCGAGCCGTGAGCTCGGCACGCCCGTGCGCGGCGTCCTCCTCAGGATGGGTGCTCAACACACGGCTGAGCGCATCGCCCGTCGTGATGATCCCGAGCACCTCGTAGCGGTCGCCCACCACGGGCACGGCCCGCACACCCCTCCGGACCATGAGGTCCACCACTTCCGAAAGCGGGGTCTGGGGATACACCCGGTATTTCGCCGCGTCCGCGGCGTCCTCCACCAACAGTGCTTCTCTGGCTCGCGCGTCCATCTTCCCCTCCTTCCCTCGTCGGCTCGATGGCCGTGAGTGGAGGAATGTGTCGGTTCCCACTGGGGAACCGTAGTACGACGCCACGGGCTCTACCCGAGGGCGTCCTGAATCAGGCCCACGATGTCGGCGGGGCGCTTGGCCACGGCGATCCCGTTGTCCTCGAAGGCCTTCATCTTCTCCTCGGCGGTTCCGGCGGAACCGCTGATGATCGCGCCCGCGTGGCCCATTCGGCGGCCCGGAGGCGCGGTCTGACCGGCGATGAACCCGACCACCGGCTTCGAAAGCTCGGCGTTCACGTACGTCGCTGCGTCCTGCTCGTCCGTCCCTCCGATCTCACCGATCATGACGATGGCGGTCGTGTCGGGATCCGCTTCGAAGGCGGCCAGGCAATCGATGAAGTTCGTGCCGATGAGGGGGTCGCCGCCGATGCCGACGCACGTTGTCTGGCCCAGACCGACGCTCGTCAGCTGGAAGACCGCCTCGTAGGTGAGCGTCCCCGACCGCGACACGACGCCGATCGGGCCCTCCGCGACGATCTGCGCGGGAAGGATGCCGACTTTGGACTTCCCGGGGGAAATGAGCCCCGGGCAGTTCGGTCCGAGAATACGTACACCCTTGTCGCGGGCGAACGCATGGGCTCTGGCCATGTCGAGCACCGGAACCCCTTCCGTGATCGCCACGACCAAGTGCACGCCCGAGTCCGCCGCTTCGAGGATCGCGTCGCCCGCGAAGGCCGGCGGGACATAGATGACCGAGGTGTTCGCCCCGGTCTCGGCGACGGCCCGATCCATCGAGTTGAAGATCGGCACCTCCACTCCGTCCGGGCCGTCGAACGACTGACCGCCCTTGCCCGGGGTGACGCCCGCGACGACCTGGGTTCCGTACTCGATCATCTGACGGGTGTGGAAAGACCCGTCACGTCCCGTGATGCCCTGGACGACCAGCTTGGTATCGGAATCGATGAAGATTGACATGCGTGGGTCGCTTATCCGTTGGCGAGCTGGACGGCTTTCTCGACGACGTCGTCCATGGAGGTGTAGGCAGAGAAGCCGGCGTCCTCGAGAATCTCGAGCGCCTTCTCTTCGTTCGTCCCGGTCAAGCGGATGACGATCGGGACCTTCATGTCGATCCGCTGCGTGGCCTCGACGATTCCGTTCGCCACGTCGTCACAACGGGTGATCCCACCGAAGATGTTGAAGAGGATCGCCCTCACGTTGGGATCCGACGTGATGATCTCGAGTGCCGAAACCACCTTGTCAGGGTTCGAGGAGCCTCCGATGTCGAGGAAATTCGCGGGCTCTCCCCCGTAGTACTTGACCAGATCCATCGTGGCCATTGCGAGACCCGCTCCGTTCACGCAGCAGCCGACGGACCCGTCCAGCTTCACGTACGAGAGTCCTGCCTCGCGCGCCTTGGTTTCCGAAGGCGGTTCGGAGGACGAGTCGCGCATCGCGGCGACTTCCGGACGCCGAAACAACTCGTTGTCGTCGATCGACATCTTCGCGTCGATCGCCTTCACCTTGCCGTCGGGCGTGGTGATGAGCGGGTTGATCTCAGTCATCGATGCGCCCGAGTCCACGAACGATCGGTACAGCTGTGCGATCGCCTTGCTCGCCTGCTTCACGAGGCCAGGGTCCTCGTAGAGGAAGTTCGCCAGCCAATAAGCCTGGTGTGGCAGAAGCCCGTAACGCGGGTCGACCGCGAGACGACGGATCGCGTCCGGCTGGGTTTCGGCCACCTGCTCGATGTCCATCCCTCCCGCGGCGGAGACCATGAAGGTCGCCGATTGCGTGCTGCGGTCGATGAGAACGCCGACGTATGCTTCGGTGTCGATGTCCTCCGCGGGGGTGACCAGGACCTTTTCGACTCTCAGCCCTTTGATGTCCATTCCGAGGATCTTCGTCGCGTGCTCACGGGCTTCGGCAGCGTCTTTCGCGTACTTCACGCCACCCGCCTTGCCTCGGCCACCGGTGTGGACCTGCGCCTTGACCATGACCGGCCCGCCGTACTTCGACGCGATCGACTCCGCCTCGTCGGGGGTGGTCGCGATCTCGCCCGGCGGGACCGGGATCCCCGCGGCGAGGAAACGCTCTTTCGCCTGGTATTCGTGGATGTCCATGCGTTGTCCGTGGGGTTGCGACGGGTGTTCCGTGCCAGCCGGATGGCGGACGGTGACCGGAGAGCACGAAAAGCTACCAGCGCCCCTACATGGGATCAACGGCGTACGATGGGACCGTCGCCGTCGTCCCGAGTGCCGAAGGAGGCGTCGGCGAACCGAAGGTCTTCGTATCGACTTGCCTAACGCGATCCGCCGCCCGCCCTCGCCCTGTCGAGCTCCGCTCGGTCTTTCTCGGGGAGTCGCTTCACAGCCTCGCGAAATGTGAGGCCCGACATCCGGTCGAGGCGCGAAGCGACGTACTGCCGCACGAGTTGCGGACGCTTCTTCGAGGTCTCCCGTAGTACCCATCCGATCGCCTTGCGGATGAAGAACTCCTTTTCCTCGAGCATCGCGTCGGCGTAGCCTGCGAACCGTGCCCAATCGCCCCGCCCTGCCCGCAAAGGCCCCATGAGCGCGAGCATCGCGGCACGGCGGACCCAAAAGCTGTCGTCCTGTGCCCATCGATCCAGCTCGCCGGCCTGAGTTGGATGCCGCTCGATGATCGACCCTGCGACTCGGGCGGCCAGGCCGTCCACGTACGCCCAGGTGAAGGCGTCCCGGATCATCTCGTAAACGAGAGGCAGGTCGCCGGCTCCCAGCGACTCCGCGTTTTGCTCGAGCAAGATCACCGCCGCCATCCGTTGCTCGTGGACCGAGCTCGACCAAAGTCGCCGCACGAGTGCACGGAGCCGAGGGATGGTGAGCCCTCCCTGGGCGCCCAACGTGGACTTCACGGTGCTCCGAATCGCGGGCACCCGAACGCCGTAATGCTCGATCGGGCTCTTCAGGTAACTCTTCTCGTTGATCGCTCGCTCGGGCTCACCCGCCGCGCGTAGGGCGGCGTCGAGTTGCCGGACGATCGTCTCGATATCGTTGCTCGGCACTACATTCATGAGGGCTGATCGACGAAGCGGGTCCTGCGCGCACGAGCCAGCGGGCACTCGATCACGTCCAGACCCGCGGGCTCCACTCGGGAGGCGCGGTGGATGATTTCTGCGGAGGAAGCATGGGGAAACGTGTCAACTACGGTTTCGAGAAGCGTCAGCGGGAGCTCAAGAAACAGAAGAAGGCCGAGGAAAAGGCGGAGCGTCGAAGGCTCGAGGCGGAGGCGCAGGCAGGTCCGGACCCGTCCGAGGCGCCAGGGCAAGAAGCTGCGGACGACGAGTCGCCCGGCGCATAAGGCGCTGCGATCGTCCTGATCGCCCACGCATGGGCCCGGGTTGTGCTATGCGCCACCGGAGCCGAGACGCTCGAGCAGCGCCCGCAGTTCCGCCAGCGCCTCGCCGTACCCCTGCCAGTCACCTTGCCGGGCTCGGTCTTCGGCCCTGCCGAGCAAATCGAGCGCCTCGGCCGGCCACCGTGCCGAGTCGAGACCCGGCACACGCTCGGCGTCGGTATCTCGTACCTCCGAGGGTGTGCCAGCCGGGATCCGGCCCGAAAGCTGTCCGATCGCCTCTGCGAGCGTTCCACCCCAAACGACTTGATCCCCGTCACTCACCACGAAACGTCGAAGCTCCGGGATCGCGTCCCCTTCCGCGGCGAGGAAGACCGGCTCCATGTAGACGAGGCGGTTGCCCACGGGCACGAGGTGGAGGTGGCCCGTCCAAACCTGCGAGCCACCGGTCCTCCAGAGCGAGAATTGCTCCGAAATGTCCGGTTCCTGCTCTAGGAACGCCTCGACCTGGCCGGGGCCGAGCACCTCGTCAGAGACCGGAATGTCGAGCAGGATCGTCTCGGGGACGCCGCGGTCGTCCGTCCGGGCCACGAGCATCGCGGTCAGGTTTTGGCGCCCCAACGGAACGAAGACGGTCGAGAGCTGAAACCGGGGCTCCTCACCGGGAAGTCGATAGATCCCGTATTCGGCCTCGTACGGAACCTCGTTCATGTTTACGGCCAACTCCTGCGGCGTCATCCAGACGTCCTGCTGACCGTGGAACGCGGAGGCCGACTCCTGGTGGTACTGCAGGAGCACGCGGCTCTGGAGGTCGAGCAGCACCCGCGGATAGCGCAGATGGTCGCGAAGCTGGCTCGGCATCTCCGCGATCGGCTCGATCAGCCCCGGGTAGGCCACCTCGTAGGCATCCGCGATGGGATCGGCCACCGGCACGCGGTAGAAGTCGATGTCACCGGTGACCGCGTCCACCGTCACCTTCACGCTGTTTCGGACGTACGACACGGGCCTGCGGACAGAGCCGAGCTCATACGCAGCCGACAAGGGATACGCCAACGTGGCCGTGAATCCCTCGAGGATCCACACGACCCGCCCCCCGGCGATGACCGGGTACGGATCCTCAGGGAAGCGCAGGAAGGGCGCGATCGCCGAGGCGCGCTCGAGGACGCGACGCCGATGGATCAGTCGACTCTCTTCCGTCAGCTCGCTCGAGAAGATGAGATTGACCTCGGCGAACCGCCACGCGAGTAGCGCCTTCCGAAGTGCGGACGAGAGCGGAATCCCCTCGGGGAAATCGACCCCGGCTACGCCGAGCGTGCCGTCCGGTGCCGAGAACTGATCGGTGCCGGGGGTCGCGATGGCGTAGGGCTCCTGTGGCGCCACACCGAAGAAGATCTCAGGTCGCTCGAGCGAAAGGGCGCTTCCGCGAGCCAACGCGGCGGCCGTGGGCGTGGGCGGGATCCCCCGTAGGAGGAGCTCAGGGCGTGCCGCCGGGGAGGGATGTGAGGCGAGGCTGGCTACGGCGCCCCGTCCGGCGATGTAGATCTCGCGCAGGTGGACGTTCTGCCAGTTTCGCTCCGGGATGTTGCCGGGGTTCACTTCCCGCACGGAGACCGCGACCGGAGCCAGGCCCGAGTCGGATGGATACCGGTCGATGGCGACCCGCTCGAAGTCGTAATAGGGATACAGGGCCTCGAGCTCTTCGTAGGCGGTGAGCAACGCGCGCGATCCCCAAACCGGAAGTCCGGACAGCTGCTCGCTGGCGAGCTCCCAGTCGATCGGCGCCTGTCCGTCGAAGTCCAAGGCCCGCCGCTCCATCGCCTCGGCGTGGAGCCCGTACCCACGACGGGTGAAGTCGAGACTGTACTGGATGTACTGCGTCTCCCGCTCGAGCTCGTTCGGCTCGACTCGGAAGCCCTGCACCAGCGACGGATAGACGTTGCCGATGAGCACGCTACCCAGCACCACGGCCGCGAACGATCCAAGAATGGGCCACGGGCGGTTCTTCACCGCTCCCCAGAGCGTGCCCGCCGCGGCGCCTACGCTCAGCACCGTCAACGTCTGGAGCGCGGGCAGCCGAGCCTGCGCGTCGGCGAAGCCGAAGATGCCTTGCACCGCTGAGTTGCCGTTCATGAGGAGCTCGTAGCGACCGATCCAGAGCCGCAGCGCGAGCAACACGAAGAAGGTGGCGAGGATGCCACCCAGGTGGAGTCGGGCCACGTCCTGCGCGCGCAGCTTTCCCCCGACCCACGCCAGGGCACCGGTGGCGGAATAACCCCCCGTGGCAAGCGTGAACGCGAGGAACGTGACCACCAACGCGTACGTCACGATTCGCGCGAGGACCGGCCACCAGAACACGTAATACCCGAGGTCGCGGCCCAGCACCGGATCGGCGACCCCCCACGATTCCGCCGACACCGCCAGGAGCACGGCCCGGCCCGTGCCCGCCGAGACCGACGCCCCGAACCAGAGGCCCAGGAACATAGAGGCCGCCAGGATCGCCCACGTGACGTACCTTCGCGGGATCTGCTCCGAGATCTCGAGGTTCCCGAAGCGCCGTCGGATCTGGATCCCGCCGAGCGTGGTGGAGGTGATTCTCAGGTTGAAGTAGACGACCGCCGCGACGAAGAGGCCGGCGCCGACCCGCGCGCCCCACTCCCAGATCATTCGTGTGAGGAAGGCGTCGAAATATCCGGCCTGGGACTGCCACAGGATCTCTACGTACGCGGCCGTGACCGCGCGGCCGAACACCGTCAAGAGAAGCGCAGCGGCGATCACCCCGATCACCACGCGCCCGCCGCGCAGCGTGGCCAACAGTTCTGACGACGGAGAGCTCATGCGGCGGTGGGGTTCAGGGTAGCGACACGCCCCGCTGAGCCAGCCAGCTGGCGACCTCCGAGCGGATCTCGTCCAGACGTTCCTGGGTTCGGGCCTCGAAGCGCGCGACGATCACGGGTTGCGTGTTCGACGTTCGGAGCAGCGCCCACCCGTCGCCGAATTGCACGCGGGCCCCGTCCACGTCGATCACGTCGTGGTCGGCCTTGAAGTGCGCCACGGCCTCGTCCACGATCTCCCATTTCTGCTCCTCGGTCACCTCGATGCGAATCTCGGGTGTCGAGACGTACACCGGGAAGTCGGCAACCCGTTTGCCCAGAGAACGTTCCGATCGGCTCAGGAGCGCGATGAGCCGGCAGGCGTCGTAGAGCGCGTCATCAAAGCCGAAGTAGTCGTCAGCAACCATGATGTGCCCGGACAGTTCGCCGGCGAGCAGCGCTCCCGTCTCTTTCATCTTCACTTTCTGCAGGGAATGCCCGGTCTTCCACATGATGGGCTCTCCGCCGGCCTGTTCGAAGACCTCGGGCAGGACCTGACTGCATTTCACGTCGAAGACCAGCTTCTGGCCGGCGCCGCGCTTCTCGAGCAGGTCCAGGCCGAAGAGCAGGAGCAGTATGTCTCCGCGGACGATCTCGCCGTTTTCGTCCACCGCGCCGATCCGGTCGGCGTCACCGTCGAACGCCACGCCGAGGTCGTGCGGCGTGGCACGGACGGCGCGAATGAGGTCCTCGAGGTTCTCGTCGACCGTGGGGTCGGGATGATGGTTCGGGAACGTCCCATCCGACTCACAGAAGAGTGGCGTGACTTCGACGCCCATCGCCTCGAGCAGCTCGACGGCCACGAGGGCCCCGCTTCCGTTGCCGCAGTCCACCGCGACCTTCATCGGGCGGGCGAGCTCGAAGCGACCGGCGACGTCCCGGACGTATCGAGGCAGGACCTCGATCGTTTCGAGCCCGCCGTCACCGTCTCGGAGATCACCCTCGTCGATGCGCCGGTACAGGTCCTGGATGGCGTCGCCGTAGAGCGCCGCGCGTCCACTGGACATCTTGATCCCGTTCCACTCGGGCGGATTGTGCGAGCCCGTGATCTGAACAGCCGCATCGGTCTCGAACACCACCTCCGACCAGTAGAGGACCGGAGTGGGAACCATGCCGACGTTCAACACGTCCGCTCCGGCGGCGCGAAGGCCGCCGATGAGGCTCGCCGCCAGGTCGGGCGATGAGGCGCGGTTGTCATGGCCCACCGCGATGCGCGGCCGCTCGATTCCGCGTTGCTCGGCCACTTGCGAGGCAAAGGAGCGCCCGACGGCCTCGGCGATCCGGGGGTCGAGGTCCTCGCCGACGATCCCTCGGATGTCGTATTGGCGGAAGATATGACGCTTCATATGCTCTGGATTGGTAGGTTCGGGTCGCCGCGAGGATTCGGCTACTGACCGAGCCCCGGAATCACGCCGCCCATGACGCTGAGCCCTTGGACGCTGTCGCGCGCTAGTTCGAGCGCAGCGCTCGGGAAGAAGCCCGTGTAGATAACCACGCACACCGACGCGATCAGGGCGATGCGCATG
>JAOTVL010000080.1 GCA_029863525.1 Gemmatimonadota bacterium | reverse complement strand
TGACGTCAAACTTCCGGATGTCAGGCACGAGGAAGGAGGGGAAGCGACCCGGACCCTACGTCGCCGAGCCGGGTGTATCACTCCGTATGAACCGCCCTAGGTCGAGTTTCGCCTGCCCGAGTCCGATCATCGCCGTCTTTCGATGATTCCCGAGCTCGTCGAGCTGATCCGCGGCCGTAGGATCGTCGTGCTCGCGGGCGCCGGGTGCAGCACCGAGTCGGGGATCCCCGACTACCGTGGGCCGATGGGCCGTCTCCGCACGCGCAAGCCGATGCAGTATGGCGAGTTCGTCCGCTCGGACGTCGCCCGGACCCGGTATTGGGCTCGGAGCGCGGTCGGTTGGAGACGCGTGGCCGGCGCGATTCCGAACGCAGGCCACTCGGCGCTGGCGCGCCTGGAAGCAGACGGTGCGGTCCGCGGGGTCATCACCCAAAACGTCGACGGCCTCCACCAGGCGGCGGGTAGCCGGACCGTGGTCGAATTGCACGGCTCTCTCTCGCAGGTCCGATGCCTCGAGTGCGATGCGAGGGTCGATCGCGAGGCGTTCCAGGCGCGCCTCGTGGATCTCAACCCCGGCTGGCTCGACGAGGCGGTCGGACCCTCCGGCACATCGAAGAGCGCACCCGACGGCGATGCCGAGGTGCCGGCTGAAGTGATCGAGGGCTTTCGCGTTCCCGCCTGCGAGGCGTGCGGGGGCGTCATGAAGCCCGACGTGGTGTTCTTCGGCGAGAACGTCCCGCGCGGCACTGTAGACGAGGCGTGGCGCCTCTTCGACGAAGGCGAGGTCCTCCTCGTCGTCGGCTCTTCGTTGACCGTCTTCTCGGGTCGGCGCTTCGTCTACAGGGCGGTCGAGCGGGGCGTGTCGATCGGCGTGCTCAACCTCGGACCCACGAGGGCCGACGAGGTCGCCGCCGTGAAAGTCGAGGGACGTCTAGGTGAGCTGCTTCCGCAGATCGCGGAGGAGCTCGCTCAACGCCCCACGTGAACGATGCAGCGGCGCTTGGAGCCACGGGTCCGGTGCTCCCACAGGTAGATGCCCTGCCACGCTCCGAGCGCGAGCTTGCGGCGTTGGATCGGGACCGAGAGGGTGGTCGACGTGAGCGCCGCTTTGATGTGGGACGGCATGTCGTCGGGCCCCTCGTGGGTGTGCGTGAACTCGGGGTCGTCCTCGGAGACATGACGGTCGAGCCAACGCTCCAGGTCGTGGCGCGCCGACGGGTCTGCGTTCTCCTGGATCGTGAGACTCGCGGACGTGTGTTGGATCATGATCGTGCACAGGCCCTCGACAATGTCGCTCTCCGTCACCACCCGCTGCACCTCCGAGGTGATCTCGAAGAGCCCCTTTCCCCCCGTCCGCGTCTCGATCGTGCGAATCAACTCTTCCACCACCGGTTGAACCGAATCGGAGGCGCCACTGCCTCGAGGGGAAAGACGAACGTCCCCATAGGGAGGTCGAGCGTCATCATCGATCAGCTCGCCTGTTGTCGGACCATGATCGGTTCGATGCGGAAGGTCTCGAAGGGCATGTCGACTCCAGACCCGGTGAGGGCCTCGAACATCCGCTCCCGGAGCTTCGTGCGCAGGTCGATGTGCTTGCGCTCGTCGTGAGCCCAAGCGCGCAACTCCATCTGGACGTTGTAATCGTTGAGCTGAGTGACCACGACCTTGGCCTTTGGCTCGGCCATATAGTCGGGGTTGTCGGTCACCAGTCCGAGCAGGATCTCCCGAACCCGCCCCAGGTCCTCGCCGACCCCTACCGTGACGGGCACGTCGATTCGCAGGTGAGGAAAATTCGTGTACGACGCGACGGTCGTGTTGATGATCTCGGTGTTGGGTACGGCGAGCATGCGGCCGTCGTTGGTGACCACCCTCGTCGAGCGTAGCGTAATCCGTTCGACTCGACCGTAATGGCTTCCGACCTCCACGAGGTCTCCGATCACGAATGGGCGATCCCAGTAGATCAGAAGGCCGGATATCAGGTTCGAGAGGGCGTCGCGTGCCGCGAAGCCGATCGTGAGTCCGGCAATCCCGAGGGAGGTGAGCAGCGACGCGGTGTTCACACCGACGGCGGCGAGCGCGCTGACGACACCCACCGTGAGCACGGCGAACTTGAGGAGCGTGAGGACGAAGTCACGGTTGGTCGCATCCGCGGCCACCCGCCTGGAGATGCGCTTTACTCCGATGTCCAGGAGGCGCCACAAGAAGTAGTACGCGGCGAAGGTGGCGAACGCGATCACCACGTTGGCCATGAGGTCTGCGGCCGCTGCTCCGAGCGTCTCTGGGTCGAAGTTGGTTCGGAGTCGCTCGACGATACTGCGCACGAACTCGTTCATGGTCCGCCCCTTAGTACGAGTAGGTCACCCCGGTCCGCAACGTCGTGTCCAAGGCGGCGATGCCGTCCGGAGGGTCGCTGTCATAGCGCAGATTGAAGGAGACCGTCAAGGAGAGCGCCTCGGTTACCGCGGTGGCGAGTCGGACGTTTCCCAGCACCCGAACGTCGCCCGGGTTCGCGAACTCCGGTTGTGCGTATGTGGTCGAGGTGACGACCAGGCCCGGCGTCGGCACGACCCGGAGCGTCAAGAAGTTGCTCCATCTCAGGGTCGTCGTCCGGTCGGGGTGAGACGCGGAGTCCGGAAGGCTGAGCCGTTCATGTTCGAACATGAGCGCGCTGCCCGCGCCGAAGTCACCCCATGAGCCGCTCGCGAAGAAAGTGCGCGCACCCCCGCCCAGAAGAGCCCGAAACGTCAAAAGCTGCGAGCGGTCGTAGTTGATTTGGGTGTACCACTCCGGCGAGAGGTACCGACGGAACGGATAGGTCTGACGGAGATGCGCGAGGCCCTCCGAGGCGAAGCGACTACTTCCCAGGAAGCCGAATCCGCCGTCGCCTACCAGGAGCGTGGTGACCGACTCCCTCACGTCGTACAGCCTGGCCTGCAGACCGACCTGGACGAAGTCGACATTGCCGGTCCGAACGGTGAGGTCACCGCCCATCGTGCCCGAGATCCCGACCGGAAGGTCGTCTCCGCGCTGCGACTCGATGTCGATCTGGGCTGCGGCCAGGGAGGGGAGGAGATGGATCGAAAAGGCCGCGAGGAGGAGATACCGCGTACGACGGAGGACGGATTTGACCGGCATTCGAAAGATCGGGTTGGAGGGGCGTTCGCTCGGTTCCGCGAGGAAGCTAAAGGCTGCGTCTACAGGCGAACGCCGGGTGGTCGCAGCGAGGATGGCCGGCCGCGGGATCCCTCACCGGTAGGGGTCGTCCTGGGACAGAAACCGACCCACGTAGTCGGCTACGCCCTCTTCGACCGATGTGAACGGGCGGTCGTACCCAGCCCCGCGGAGCTTCGTCATGTCCGCCTGCGTGAAGTACTGGTAGCGGTCACGAATCTCGTCGGGGATGTCGACCCACGTCACCGCCAGTGGCTGACCCGTGGCGTGGTACAGCGCCTCCATGAGTTGGAGCCAGCTCTGAGCCCGGCCGGTGCCCAGGTTGTAGATGCCGCTCGGGACGGGTTGGTCGCGCGTCCACAGCATGACGTCGACGCAGTCGCGGACGTACACGAAGTCACGCTTCTGCTCGCCGTCCGCGAAGTCGGGATGGTGCGACCGAAAAAGCGTCACGGGTTTGCCGCGAGCCGCGGCCGGATAGGCCTTCGTCACGACACTGCGCATGTCGCCTTTGTGGTGCTCGTTGGGGCCATACACGTTGAAGAACTTCAACCCGACCCATTCCGGTGGCACTGGGTTCGCCTCCGCGACCTCTCGCACCGCCCACCGATCGAATGCGTGCTTGCTCCACCCGTACGCGTTGAGCGGACGGAGCCGGGCGAGCGCTTCGGGATCGTCGTCGTCGAGGAAGCCGGACGAGCCGTCGCCGTACGTCGCTGCGGACGAGGCGTAGACGAGCGGCGTCGACGTCTCGGCGCACCAGCGCCAAAGGCGCTGGGAGAGCCGCAGATTCGACTCGACGATCAGGTCGACGTCGGATTCCGTCGTCGCGGAGATGGCGCCCAAGTGGTAGACGCGTTCGACATCGCCCTCTCGTCGCGCCAGGAAGTCGTCGAGCCGACCGGGGTCGACCAGCTCGTCGATCTCGTGACGAGCGATGTTCCTCCACTTCTTGCCCGTGCCCAGGGAGTCGCAGATCGAAACCCGCAACCCCTCCTCGGCCAGGCGGCCGACGAGGTTCGAGCCGATGAAGCCGGTGCCGCCCGTCACGAGAATCATGCGTCGAAGATCGACAATGGAGCGGGGCCGAACAACCGAGCCGGGTTGCGGGTCGGGGCTCCGCGCTCGATCCTGGCCGTGCGCGCTTCAGCAAGGGAGACGTGATTCCATGCGTAGGACCGATACGATTCGACCGGGTGTCTTGGCGCTATGTCCCGGACGTGCGACGCGCCGGCTAACATCGGTGCTCGTCTTCGTTTTCGTCTTCGGTGCCTGCGGCCCGGACGTCACTTCGGTCGACTCGCTGCCCCAGGGGCTCGTCGTCAGTGGGCATGTGACGGTCGGCTCGAACCCGGCGAACGGCGCCGCGGGACTCGTCGACCCGGAAGGCGCGTTCCTGATCATCACCGAGGTCGGTGACGGCAAGTACGAGGTGGCGTGGCCCCTGGAGCCGGGTACGTTGGTGTGCGGGCACTATCGGGTCGTCATCCAGATTGTCGAGGATCGGGGCGGGCGCTCCCAATGGATCGACCTGCAAGACTCGACGGGAGAATGTGAGGTGCCCCCGGAGGGCGCGGTGCATCACCGGATCCGTGTCCAGTTCCCGAGGGCGAGGGTGGGGGGCGGTCCCTGAACGAGGACCCTCCCGTGGTGTCTGCCCGCGCGTCGCGGCGCCTACATAAGAACGTGTGGGTCACGAGCGCTACGAGCTTCCTGACGGACGTCTCGAGCGAGATGATCTTGAACGTGCTCCCGCTGTTCTTGGCGAACGTCCTCGGGGTGCGCGTTTGGGCCGTCGGCGCCGTCGAGGGTCTTGCCGACACGACGGCGGCGCTCGTGAAGCTCTACTCGGGTTGGCTGTCCGATCGAATGGGTGCCCGGAAGTGGCTGGCGGTTACGGGCTATCTGATTTCGACGGGCGTCAAGCCTCTGTATCTGGTCGTCGGGTCGTGGGGCGGTGTTGCGGGAATCCGTTGGGGCGACCGCATTGGGAAGGGTGTTCGGACCGCCCCTCGCGACGCGTTGTTGGCCGACTCTTCCGCGGCGCCGCGGCGGGGGCTCGTCTTCGGAATCCACCGAGCCGCCGACACGGGCGGTGCGGTGCTTGGTCTTCTCGTGACGCTGTGGCTGGTGGGCCGGATGCAAGGCGATGCCAGTCTCCTCGCGAACGAGACGTTCCGAACCCTGGTTCTGTGGAGCCTGCTGCCGGCCGCCCTCGGTGTCTCGGTGCTCGCGCTGGGCGCCGAGGATGTGAAGCGGCCGGATCCGTCTCCGGAAGCAGCTCCACCTCGGATACGGCTCCGCGGCCTCGGCCGGGGCTTCGGGTGGTTCGTCGTCTGCTCGGTGCTCTTCGAGCTCGGCAACTCTGCCGACGCCTTTCTCGTGCTGCGAGCCCAGGAACGCGGTCTCTCGGTCACACAGATCCTCGGGATCCTCGTCGTGTTCAACCTCGTGTATGCGCTCGTCGCCGTCCCAGCAGGCTCGCTTTCGGATCGGGTCGGGCGCAAACGTGTGCTATTGGGCGCATGGACGATTTACGGCCTCTCGTACCTGGGGTTCGCCTTCGCCCAGAGCGGGGCCCACATCACGCTCCTGTACCTGGTCTACGCGGTGTACCACGGAATGGCCGCCGGTGCAGCCAAGGCGCTGGTCGTCGACCTCGTACCCCAGGGCCTCCGGGCACTGGCGTTTGGAGGATACGCGGCCGCGGTGGGACTCGTCAGCCTTCCTGCTTCCGTGCTCGGCGGAGTGCTGTGGGAGGGAGTCGGATCGTGGGCCGGTTTGGGCCCGGCCGCGCCGTTCGCGTTCGGCGCCGCCACGGCTACGCTCGCCGCCGGGTTGCTCATGACCATGGTCCCCGACCATCCTACCGTCCCTCCGGTGCGCGAGTCGTCCGGAGCGGCGTGATCCACCCGGTGAATGGAGACGAAGATGAGTGAGACGCCCCTCGGTCGATTCTGCTGGTTCGATCTGATGACGCTCCGGCCCGATGAGGCACCGGATTTCTATGGACCCGTGACTGGATGGGGGACGATGCCCTTCGAGGGGGGTGAGGAGCCCTACCTCATGTGGACCAACGGTGAGGCGCCGATCGGTGGAATGATGGAATTGTCGGCCGAGGCGATCGCCGCGGGGGCGCCCCCGCATTGGCTGGCCTACATCTCGACTCCGGACGTCGGAGGCACGGCGACGCTGGCCACGAAGCTCGGCGGTTCGGTCATGTCGGAGGTGGACGTGCCCACCGTCGGGTCCTTCGCTGTCGTCTCGGATCGGGATGGTGCGGTCTTCGCCGCGTTCCAACCGATCGAGTCGACCCCTGGCCACGACGGTGTCCCGGACGTCGGCGAGTTCTCCTGGCACGAGTTGTACACCGAGGATTGGGAGTCCGCGTTCGACTTCTATTCGCGGCTTTTCGGATGGGTCAAGACCGATCAGATGGACATGGGGGAGCGGGGGATCTACCAGATGTTCGGCCGCGAGGGGCAAACGCTCGGGGGGATGATGAATCGGGACCCGGACATGCCACCGCCGATGTGGATGTACTACGTGCGAGTAGCCGACATCGAAGCGGCAGCCGCCACGGTCAAAGACGGGGGGGGCTCGGTCTGGAACGGGCCCATGGAAGTGCCCGGGGGAGACCTGGTCGCACACTGCACGGACCCGCAGGGGGCGACCTTCGCGCTCCACTCCACTGCGGCGCCGGGAGCCGGCCTGGCCTGACACTCCTCGCCGGAGGCGACGCCAGCACGGTGCGCCTCCGGCGACGGCGGGGCCGAGGCTCGTGAACCGAGCGTGGACTCGAAGCTCAAGAGACCGGAGCGACGTCGAGCGGCGCGTCGGCTGTCATTGGAAGATCAGCCGAAGCCAGTCGATCGCGAAATAGACGAAGGCGAGCAGGAATACCAGGAGCGCGATCTCTTCGGCCGATGACGCGACGCGAACCATGGCGCGCCAGATCGACGCGCCGAGACCGTCGGACGTCCCGCGCCGAATGCCAATGGGGGACCGCCGCCCGCCAGGGGGATTCGGCGGCCGAACCGAGGATGCTCGAGCTGCCGATTCCCACACGGCGAGCACGCGGCCCAGTAGTCCATGAGCGACGTGCGGTCCTCGATGTCCCTGAGCGAGCGTGCAGCGCCGGGACGTGCCGGGGCAACTCTTGCCGCATCGCAGGACGCCGAACCCGCGTGCGGGCTTGATGTGACGGTACCGCTGAATCGCCCGGGGGTCGTCCTGGGCCGTCAGCTTCATCGGACCGCCTCCTGAGGCGCGGGTCTGAGACGGGAGCTCGCACTCCGTATTCCGGGGCCCTTCGAGAAAGCACGATGCGCGGCGCCGGCAGGGGCTGCAAGGCGGCCCTGCCGTGGTGCGGTACCCGCCCATCTGCGCGAGGGGCCGGTGCGTTTTGCCCGGGGGCCCTACTCGGGCCAGATTGACCACCGTCCGCGCGGGCTCGCCCAGCAACCGGAGCACCGGATGATCGAGGTCAACGAGCTTTCGTTTGCATACCCGCACGAGGGGACGAAAGCGATCGAGGACGTGTCTTTCACGGTAGGGCAGGGCGAAGTGTTCGGCTTCCTCGGTCCAAGTGGAGCCGGGAAGTCCACGACGCTCGGGGTTCTCGTCGGCTTGCTGCGAGGCTGGCAGGGCCAGGTATCGGTCGACGGTCGCTCCCCTGGCGAGTGGGGCGCCGAGTACTACCGGCGGATCGGCGTCAGCTTCGAGTTCCCGAACCATTACTCGAAGCTCACGGCGCGTGAGAACCTCGAGTTCTTTCGCGCGCTACACGGAGAGGCGACGAAGTCCATCGATGGAGTGCTAGGGATGGTGGCTCTCGAAGACCACGCGGACCGCCCAGTCGGCGAGTTCTCGAAGGGCATGAAGATGCGGCTCAACTTCGCACGAAGCCTCCTCCACGATCCTGATCTTTGGTTCCTCGACGAGCCCACCACGGGCCTCGATCCGGTCAACGCCCTTCGTGTGCGTGACTTGATCCGAGCACGACGAAATGCCGGCACGACGACCGTGGTGGCCACCCACGACATGAACACGGCCGCGGCGGTGTGCGATCGGGTCGCGTTCATCGTGGACGGAGGGATCGCGGCGATCGGTGCACCCGCCGCGCTGCGGCGGGCACACGGTCGACGACAGATCGAGGTTCGTTGGACCGATGATCGAGGAGTGGCGGGCGCGGAGATCTTCCCGATGGACGGGGTCGGCGACGACCCCAGGTTCCTCGAGCTCCTCCGGTCGCCGGGTCTCGAATCCGTTCACTCACTGGAGGCGTCACTCGAGGACGTATTCGTTCAGGTGACCGGGCGGACCCTCGTTTGACACGCATCCCGGCCACCCTTCAGCTCGATGTACGGCTCCAAGCGCGGAGTCGCCTGTACTCGATCGGCGTCGCGATTGCGGTCGTGCTCGGGCTGGTGGCGCGCTCTCTCTTCGACGCAGCACCCTCCGGACGGGTACTCGCGGCCTTGTACCTACTCGGTGTGGGGAGCACGACCTACGTCTTCGGCGCCTCGCTGGTGCTCATGGAACGGACCGAGGCCACGCTTCAAGCGCTTCGGGTCACGGGGATGCCTACGAGGCTGTACCTCGGTTCCAAGGTCCTCACCCTTTCCGGCTTCGCGATCGTGGAGGCAGTCATCGTCTACGCGGTCGGCTTCTGGGGTTCCGTGGTGGCCCCCCTGCCGCTGCTCGCGGGCGTCGCGGGCCTCGGAATGATCTACACGCTCGTGGGCATGGGGCAGGTGGCCGGACACGATTCGGTCACATCGTTTCTCATGCCGGGTGCGCTTCTGGTGGGAAGCGTGCTCCAGCTTCCCATCTTCTACGTACTCGGCGTCGGGCCGGGCTGGATCTGGTACCTCGTTCCGACCCAGGGGCCGCTCCTTTTCATGCTTGCCGGGTTCGAGCCGCTTGCGCCGTGGCAGTGGGGATATGCGGTGGCCATGACCGCCTCTGCGGTCGTGATGTCCTCATGGTGGGCGCGTCGGCGTTTCGACAGGTTCGTGAGGCTCAGCGACTCATGACCGAGCATCTGGTCATGGCCAGGGCCGCCCTGCGCACCGACGGCCGTCGGATTGCGAGGGACCGATTCCTGGTCGGGACAGTCAGCTACTTGGTGGTGGTCTCGGTCGCCATGCGGTGGGTAATCCCTTGGGTGACCCGGGGCGTGAGCTCGCGATGGGGATTCGACCTCACCCCGCTGCACCCCCTCATCGTGAGCCACATCGTCGTGCAGCTGGCACCATTGCTGGTGGGTGTGGTGGGAGCGTTCCTGCTGCTGGAAAGCCGGGAGGAGCGGACCATCAAAGCAGTCTTGGTATCGCCCCTTCCGTTGCGAAGCTATGTCGCATGGAGCAGCGGGGTCATGGTCGCTGCTTCGGCCCTCCTGATGGTCGTCGAGGCTCCGATCATCGGCACGGGCCTTCCTGGAACGGGCGCGCTGCTCGCCACTGCGGTCGTCGGTTCGCTGTTCGCGCCGGCCATCGCGCTCGGGGTGGCGGGTGCGGCGAGCAACAAGACGCAGGCGTTCGCCTACCTCAAGGTCGTCGGCGTCGCTCCACTCGTCGTGAGCGGCTCGTACTTCCTTACCGAGCCACTGCAGTGGGTGGCGGTCGTCTACCCTCCGTATCTCGCGGTGAAGGCATACTGGATCGCGGAGGCGGGCGGTGGTTCATGGCCATCGTGGCTGGTCGGAGGCACGTTCGCATCGGCCGCGTGGGGTCTTCTGGCCGCCCGTCTCTTCGCCCGATCCGCCCGCATGTGAATGGGCCGGCGGAGGGCACGCGGCGCCAAGAGCCCGACGCGCTCTTCCCGCCCGTTCAGGCGATCACACCCTTCGCCTTCGCTCCCATGGAGAACCAGACCAGGTAGGCTGCGACGACGACGATCATGACGGGGAGCACGGCGGCACCGGCGCCCTGGACCTCGAGAACAGGCGTGATCAAAAGGGCATGCCCCATCTGGATCACGATCGCAACCAACGAGACGACGAACACCGGAACCGACCACGCCTTACGCAAGAGGAGCCCGACGCATGCAGCGGTTCCTCCGAACACGGCGATGGCGTAGGCGGAGGTAGCCCACGTGGGAATGTCCGTGTACAAGGCTCGTTCCGCGTCGGGCATCGCAGCCAACGTCTCGGGGCTCATGGTCACGCTTCCGAGGTACGTAGCGACCCCGATCAGATTCCAGACGAGTGCGAGTCCGGCGACGATCCAGAAGCCGCGCGTGGGTGTCGGGGAGGCGGCGGAGTCGTGCATAGGGCTCTCCAGGAATTAGCGGACGGCGGCCCCGGGTGCGGTCAGGGAGCGAACAGCATCATGTCCGCCAGGTCACTGTGCCCGCAAGACGGCGTGAGCGAATCAGTCGGGGAAACGGAGCTTCCACGAGGGAATCGCCAGTCCGATCCCCGCGCCGAGGAGCGCCCCGCCACCGCCCGCGACGAGTCCGAAAACGGATGCTACCTCGAGGGTCGTACAGTCTCCGCCGTCGGTGGGCCCGCACGCGACCTCAGCGATGAGGAGTCCGCCGAGGACTCCCGCGGCACCGCCTACCAGCGCTCCGATGACGGCACCGCGCTTGGCTGAATGCCCGCGCACCCAGAGCCGTTGGATCTCTCGCACGCGGATCTCGCGTTCCTGCGCCTCGACGTCGATCGCGAGAAGATCGCCACGAAGCGTCAAGAATCGTCCTTCGATTCGCCCGAGTCCGGCGGCGTCCAGTCGTACCCGTCGGCCGACCTCCAGCTCACGAACCACACGCTCGGGACCCTGACACTCCGCGCGTGCCGTCACCGCCGCCGTCAAGACGATGGCCAGCGCGAGAGCCCTCACCAGAACCTCCACCAAGGCCGAGCCTCGGTCGGGGCCGGCGAGCGCTCGGGGTCGGAATCCGGCGCTCGGCGGATCCACCCGAGCCATCCATCGGCGACATCGGAGAATCGTTCTTCGATCTGGGTCGGGTCGACGCTCCACCCCCGCGCGATCTCCATGACCATCGCCTCGTTCGGCTCCGCGTCGCCGTCGATGGCGCGCGCGAAGCCGGACGCCACTTCCGCCTCGGTAACAAGCCCGTCGTCGACGAGATATTCGCCGACTTCTCCGAGGTAGTAGAGCGCCCGGACCAGGAGTCCATGCTCCGCTCTCGCCCAGGCGTGTCCCTCGACGACGCGGTGCGTCACGAAGAGCTGGACCTCGGTGTCGAGACGCTCGGAAGCGTGGGCGACGAAGGTCGCCAAACGGTGGGGAGCTTCTTCCGACGCCTCTTCGAAGAACGCAGGACTGGCGGCGAGTACCCAGCCGTCGAGACATGGCGTCACGAAAACCGGCTGGTCACCGAATCCCTCCGACGCATAGACCGTGTCGATTCCCTCGGCCCATCTCATGGGAGCCACTTCGTCGAGCATGAGGTGCGCGATCAGCCGCTCGGGCTCGACCGTTCGAGCCGCCAGCCACCCCATCTTGTAGCCGAATGCCCGCGGTCCCTCCATTCTGCCTCGGTTGTTCTAGGTTTCGCGCTTCGATTCGACGATGGGTGGTCGTACCCTTGCCGCGCAACCAGATATCAGAGACCCGCCAAACGAAATTGCGCGGCTCGGACTTTCGTAGGGATTGTCAGGAAACGACGTTTGCCCGGACATGCGGCGACTTCTACCTCAGGGTGGATGCTGAGGTCGACTCAGAGATCGAGGTGCGATGAGGATCGAGCAGAGGGCGTGGACCGAGCAGCTCGGTTGGAGCCGAATCGGGAGAGCGGATGCGCCCGACGCGGACCTCGTGCTGGTGTTCGGCGGAGCGAGTCCCTTTCGCAACAGGGCCCTGCTCGACGAGTTACGAACGCAGTATCCCCACGCAGACCTGCTCGGATGCTCGGCAGCGGGCGAGATCGTTGGTACTCAGGTCCACGACGATTCGATCGTCGCCACGGCCATCGCCCTCGAGCGTACCTCGGTACGCGGGGCCCGTGTGCCGCTCCGTAGCGCCGGCGGCAGCCAGGAGGCGGGTCGAGCGCTCGGCAAGCGACTCCGGGGAGACGGCCTGGCGCACGTGTTCGTGCTTTCGGAGGGGCTCGTCGTGAATGGAAGCGAGCTGGTGCGCGGGATCACAGAAACGATTCCGGAAGGTGTAACCGTGACGGGTGGGCTTTCGGGCGATGGGGCGCGCTTCGAGGAGACGCTGGTCTTGTGGAGCGACGAGCCCCGCACAGGACAGGTCGCGGCGGTCGGTTTTTACGGCAGCGCGCTACGCGTGGGGTACGGCTCACTCGGTGGATGGGACCCGTTCGGACCCCAGCGATTGATCACGAGGTCGGAGGGCAGCGTTCTCTACGAATTGGACGGAAAACCCGCCCTTGAGCTCTACAAGAGATACTTGGGGCATCACGCCCACGAACTGCCCGCATCGGGGCTTCTGTTTCCGCTGGCGATCACCGCGACATCCGATCGGGACCCGGTCGTGCGCACGATCCTCGCGATCGACGAGCAAGAAGGAAGCATGACCTTCGCCGGAGACGTGCCGGAGGGGTCGGTGGCCCGTCTCATGAAGGCCA
Organism: Gemmatimonadota bacterium; assembly: GCA_029863525.1. Taxonomy (GTDB): domain Bacteria; phylum Gemmatimonadota; class Gemmatimonadetes; order Longimicrobiales; family Gaopeijiaceae; genus UBA2589. The sequence continues at coordinate 3,589 of JAOTVL010000080.1, read as the reverse complement.
ACTTCGACAGGCTGATCGACGGTGCGTCGGGGGCCGCGCACACGTGTGTCGAGTCGCTGCGCGACCCTGAGCTGGCGATCCTGATCAGTTGCGTGGGACGGAAGCTCGTCCTCAAGCAGCGGGTCGAGGAGGAAGTCGAGGCGGTTCGCGACGTCGTCGGGCCGGATGCAGTCATGGCCGGCTTCTATTCGTATGGTGAAATCTCGCCGTTCATGCGTGGGGCCTGTTGCGAGCTCCACAACCAGACCATGACGATCACGACGCTGTCCGAGGGCCCGTGACCTCGTCTGCCCGGCATAGCCTGCTTCGTCGCCAGATTCGCAGGATCTTCAGGGACGGGCAAACGCCCGGCGATCTCGAGGAATTTCTCGAGATCGTGGACGAAGCATACCGCCAGTTCGACGACGATCGCCTCATGCTGGAGCGCTCGCTCGATCTGAGCTCGGACGAGCTCTTCGAGGCGAACTCGGAGTTGCGCGCGCTATTCCAGGCGCTTCCCGACATCGTGCTGCGGGCCGAGCCGGACGGGACGGTCATCGATGTGAAGACCGGCTCCAACGGGGACCTCTACCGCGACGCGGAATTCCTGCTCGGTCGGCGCTTCCAGGACGGACCGCTCGAGGGCGATGTGGACGACATCGAGTCGATCATTCTCGATGTGCTGGCGCGCGGTCGTATGCGGTCGATCTCCTACCGACTCAGATTGGACGGCCAGGTCAAGTACTACGAGGCTCGGATCCTGCCGTTCCTGGGCAAACAGGTGCTCATCGTCGTGCGGGACATCACCGAGCGCGAGCGGGCTCTCTCCGCGCTCCGTGAAGCGAAGGCTCTGCTCGAAGCGCGGGTCGCAGAACGCACGGCCAAGTTGGTCGAGACGAACCACGCGCTTCGAGAGGAGATCGCCGAAAGGAGACAGGCCGAGGCACGGCGGCTCAGGTTGGAGACCAAGCTCCTCCAGTCGCAGAAGCTCGAGAGCCTCGGCGTACTCGCCGGTGGCATCGCGCACGACTTCAACAATCTGCTCATGGCGATCCTCGGCAACGCGGCGCTGGCCCGCCAAACGATGCCCGTCGAGGGAACGCTTCAACAACATCTTCGGGAGATCGAGGCCGCGACCCTGCGGGCGTCCGGACTGACGAACCAACTGCTGGCGTACTCCGGCAAGGGTCGCTTCGTCATCGAGCGGATCGACGTATCGGAAGCGACTCGGTCGATGGCCGATCTGCTCGAGGTGTCGGTGTCCAAGAAGACGAAGTTGGTCTACGAGCTCGCGTCCGACCTCCCTCTGGTGGAGGCCGACGCCACGCAGGTTAGCCAGGTCGTGATGAACCTCATCACGAATGCTTCCGAGGCGCTGGGATCCGATGGGGGGACCATCACGCTGCGCACCGGCGTGATCGATGTCGACGCAGAGTATCTCGGCGAATGCGTGTTGGGGGAGGAAGTCGAGGAGGGCCCCTTCGTCGTCGTCGAGGTCTCCGACAACGGCATCGGGATGGACGCGGAGACGGTCCAGAAGATCTTCGACCCGTTCTTCACCACCAAGTTCACCGGCCGAGGCCTCGGCTTGGCGGCCGTGCTCGGGATCGTGAAGGGACACCGAGGAGCGGTCAGGGTCGCGAGTGCCCCGGACAAGGGCACACGATTCACGCTGCTCCTACCCGCCGTCGGGATGGGCGAAGGTCGAAGTCGTTCGACGGACGAAGGCGACTCTTTGGACCACTCCGACGTGGTTTTGGTCGTCGACGACGATCCGGCAGTGCGTCGCGTGATTCGTGCGGTCGTGGAGAGGGCCGGATACAGGGTCATCGTGGCCGAGGACGGTCGGGATGGCCTCGCGGTGTTTCGGCGCCACATCGACGAGATCGTGTGTGTCGTGCTCGACATGACGATGCCCGTGATGGATGGGCATCAGGCCTTCGAACAGATCCGAACGCTCTCGGTTTCCGTGCCGGTCGTGCTCATGAGTGGCTACACCCCCGAAGAGGCTGCGCGGGGGTTCGACGATCGGACGGCGCTCGCATTCATCCAAAAGCCGTTCATGCCGGCCGACCTTCTCGAGCGGATCGAGTCCTTCGTCGAAGGGCGTCCGGGAGAGCGCATCGAGCGGTAGGGAAGCAAAAGGCCCGGCACCCCATAATGGGGGGCCGGGCCTCTCCATGGCCGGGGCTCGAGCTACCGTGCCGCGAGCCCCCTCAAGACGTCGGCGACCTTTTCGAGCCGCTCGGCGTCGCCGCCGAGCTCGCCTGCCCGGACGGCTGCCGCGTCAGCTTCGAGCTGCGCGGCGAGACCGTTGAGTTGCATGGCCGTCGCCCGGTCGGCGCCAGCCGCGTCGAGCACCTGCTGAATCCGGTCTGCACGAGCACTGAGGATCCGCTTCGACCGCACCATCTGATCGAGGTACGCTTGGGCGACCGGCACCGCGGCGGGCCAGTCCACGTGCGGCTGTAGCTGCGCATTGAACTGGTCCATCATGATCATCTCGGCTGCTTCGATCTCGGCCGTCGAGAGGTGCTCACTCGGCGTGAGTCGGAAGACGTCGATCCCGCGTGAGATCTCGGCCCCGTAGAGTCGGCCGTTGTACCAGTACACCGACCAGTACCCGCCGGTGAAGAGCGACTCGATCGAGAGCGGACCACGATCGAAGAAGGCGATCTCGAACGGATTCTCCGGGTCGGTGAAGTCCATCAGGGAGACGCCGCCCTGGTACCACGCCTGCGCCATGATGTCGCGGCCGGGTACCGGAATGATCGAGCCGTTGTGCGCGACGCAGTTCTCGGTTTCCGTTTGCGGAACAGGCAGCTTGTAATAGCCGGCAAGCTCCATGTCGCCGCCCTCACCGATACGGAAGATGGCGTTGGCGCCCCACGTCGCGGGGTCGGATGCGCGGCACCGCGGAGCCGAGCCTCCACCCCACTCGTCCGTGAACACGACGACGTCGCCGTCGTTGTTGAACGTCGCGGAATGCCAATACGCGAAGTTCGGGTCGGACACCTCACCGATGCGCGTCGGGTTTGTTGGGTCCGAGATGTCGAGCAGGATCCCGTTGCCGGAGCAGGCACCGCCCGCTAGGCCGATGTCGGGGAACGCCGTAATGTCATGGCACTGATTCGTGCGCCGGCTGCTCTGGGTGCCCTCGCCGTGATCACCGCCCTGCCACAGGCCGGCGATGTTCCCCTGCTCGTCGGCGAAGATGCGCGGCATGTTGACGATCTCGGCCGCGGCGGGGTTCGCGAGCGGGACCTTCACGACCTCGATGCGGAAAAGCGCCGTGTTCGGATCCTCGTCGGGTTCACCGCCTGAGCAGCCCGGAAGCTCGGCCGCCGGACGGACGCGGCTCGTGCCCTGGATGTAGACGTAGATGTTCTCGGAATCGGCGGGATCCGTTACGACCGTGTGTGTGTGCGAACCGCGGCAAGACTGGATCGCAGCTACCTGCTGCGGGTTGTCGAAATCCGAGATGTCGAAGATCCGGACACCGCGCATGCGCTCGGCGCTGATCGAGTCAGCGACGCCCTCGACTCCGCAGTCCAGGCGACCACGCGTCTCCTGCGCCGACATGACGATGAGGTCACCATACACCGAGACG
>JAOTVL010000199.1 GCA_029863525.1 Gemmatimonadota bacterium | reverse complement strand
CAGATATCCGGATCTCGGAGGTCTCCGTCGATGAGGTCACGTTCGTAGTCCCCCGCGAATCCCGGGTCCTCCGCGAAGCCTCTGGCGTGCCGCTCCGCATTTCCGTCGATGATCACGACATGGCCGAAGCTCCCCGGAGCCTGCTCCTGCAGCTGATGAAGGACCGTCTGCCCGAAGCGACCGAAGCCCGCGAGCACGACCAGGTCTTGATGGGCTGTGCTGCGAAAGCGCTTCACCAGGTGCTCCTGCACGAGGTGGGTGGCGGCGAACTCATGGCCGTTGAACACCTCGCAGTCGCGTGCCACGCTCGAGCCGGCGGTCTGCCGCATGAAACCGAGATCCGAGACGTGAACCACAATACGTCCGGCCAGACCAGGAGCGAGCTTCAGGGTCTTGGCGGCGGTGTCCAGATTCACGAAGTCGTCGCCCGTCAGTAGTAAGACCCGATGGGCTCGTTCCAAGCGGAGCCCCCGGAGCACCTGATCGCTCGCGACGTCGCCTTGTACGATGAGTGCCCGGTGCACGTCGCGGAGCTCACCGAAGTTCGGATGATTGGGGCTGCTCTCGATCACGACGATGGTCCTATTGGGGTCTATCGCCCGCAGCTTACGGACGTAGAGGAGCGTGAGCCTTCCGGCGCCCCCGAGGACAACGTGGTCGGACCAAGCTCGGACCCGGAGGCCCAACGGGCCGATGAGCCGCAGTGCCGCTTCGACGATGGCCGACGCGGTGATGACCGGCGCGGCGAAGTAGGCGGCCCATAGGAGCGCGCGTCCAAACGGTGGCCCGCCGACCGGCGTGCCGATGTCGAGGCCACCGAGAACGAAGAGGCCGAGGGCGTAGTAGGCCTTCGCCCCGATCCCCACCCCGGCAAGGTCCCTTTCGCTGACGCCGACACCCATCGAAAGTCCCGCGATGGCCACCAGGTACACAGTGGCGAACGCCATCGAACGCCACATGAGGGGCCGTCGTACTTCACGGGTGATACGTACGGTCGCGTCAGCGTGGGTCACGCTGTGCCCTGATTCATGGATTGGAGGCCGAGGCGTCCGAGGCGTCTCCGATCTCACGCAACAGCTCGAACGTATAGATCCCGGTGGAATGCCCGTCGCTCCAGACGAACTGGAGGGCATAGCTCCCCACGTAATGGATCGCCGTAGGGTAGACGGCGTCGTCTACCATGTCGGGGCGCAGGGTCCGGACTCCCGTCATTTCGTCTACGCACCCCGCGCAGGGGCAGAGCAACCTGAGTTCGCGTGGCACGAACTCGTGGTCGGCGCCGTCCTTCCACAGGACGCGAAGGCGAGCCTCGTCCTCGGTAGGCGCGATCTCCACCGGCTCAATGCGAGGGTCACGCGGGCTCACATCGCCCTCTTCGCAAGCGAGCTCGCCAGGGCACCGAACGCTGCACCCCGATGGCTCCTTTCGTTCTTCTCGGCAGGGGACATTTCCGCAAAGGTTCCCCCGAACTTCGGGTCGTAGATGTAGGGATCGTACCCGAAGCCTCCCTTCCCCTGCGGGGCATCGAGGACCAGGCCTGGCGCCTCGCCCCGCGCGTAGAAGGGCTCATTGCCTGCCTCCAGCAGGGCGGCGACGCAGACGTATCGAGCCGTGCGATCTACGGGCTCCACACCCTCGAGCTTTTCGACGAGGTATCGGTTGTTGGCGTCGTCGCGGGCCTGGCCATCGAGTCCGGTATCCGGAGCGAACCGTTTGGACCGGACACCCGGAGCTCCACCCAGCGCGTCCACTTCTAACCCCGAGTCGTCGGCCACAGTCGGCATTCCGGAAAGGCGGAAGAAATACTCGGCCTTTGCCAGGGCGTTTTCCTCGAAGGTCTCGTATACCTCGAGGTCGTCCTCGACCGGATCCGGCGCGATACCCGCGTCGGTCAGGTCCAGCACCGTCAGATTCGGAACGCTCCCCAAAATCTGCCGAATCTCGGACATCTTGTGCGCGCTCCGCGTCGCCACGAGCAGCTTCATCGACGCGCGGCGAGGGCCTCGGCCTGGGCGGCGAACAGGCCGTCGAGCCCGGCAGTCGCCAAGTCGAGCAGCGCATCCAGATTACTCCGCGGGAACGGGTCGCCCTCTGCCGTTCCTTGCACCTCGACGAATCCGCCGCCCTTGGTTCCGACCACGTTCATGTCCACCTGGGCGTTGGAGTCTTCGCCGTAGTCGAGATCCAGAAACGGCACTCCGTCTATGAGGCCCACGCTGATCGCAGCGACGGCCTCCGTGACCGGGTCCCGCTCAGCGAGCCCCTCGCCCAGCATCCAATCCGCAGCGAGACTGAGCGCGACGAACGCGCCCGTGATCGCCGCGGTCCTCGTGCCCCCGTCGGCCTGCAACACGTCGCAATCGACGGTGACGGTATTCTGCCCGAGCCGCTTCATGTCGGTCACGGAGCGAAGCGATCGCCCAATCAACCGCTGAATCTCCTGCGTGCGTCCCTTCGCCCCCGTCCGCTCCCGGCTCGTCCGGGTGTGCGTCGCGCGCGGGAGCATCGCGTACTCGGCCGTCACCCATCCCGCGCCGCTCTGCTCCCGCCAAGGCGGTACGCCCGACACCACCGAAGCCGCGCACAGCACCCGCGTGTCTCCCGTGGAGATCAAGCAGGACCCCTCTGCGTACGGGACGACGTCCAACTCGAGGGTAATCTTTCGTCCCTCGTCTGGGCGCCTACCGCCGGCCCGCCTGCTCATTCGTGCTCCTCCTTGATGCGACTCAAAAGACCCGTTGTGGACTTGCCCTCGACCAGCGGTATCAGCGCCACCCTCCCGCCGGCCTCCACCACAAGTTCACGCCCGACCACCTGGTCCAAGGAGTAGTCTGCACCCTTCACCAGCACGTCCGGCGCGAGCTCGGCGATCAGCCCTGCGGGAGTATCCTCGCCGAAGAGGCAGACGGCGTCCACGGACTCCAGGGAGGCTACAATGAGCGCGCGGTCTTCGGCGCCGACAAAGGGACGCCCGGGACCCTTCGCCAGGCGCCGCGCTGATGCGTCCGTGTTGATGCCCACCACCAGAGCGTCCCCCAGCAATCGGGCCTGCTCCAGGAACGCGACGTGCCCGGCGTGCAGCAGGTCGAAGCACCCGTTGGTGAAGACCACTCTACCGTCGCGCCCGGGCCCGAATCGGGTGACGATCTCCTCCCGAGACAGGAGCTTGGCGCGCCCTCTGCGCGGAGTCACTCGGCCGCACCGGCGAGCACCAAGCGGGCTCCACGCGCGTTGAGGGTGCGGGCCATCGAGACGCCGAGCTGCTCGGGTTCGTCCAGTGGGCCGGTGAGGTCGGCACGCACGACCCGGCTGCCGTCCTCGGAGGCCACCGTAGCCCAAAGGCGCATGATGCGCCCCGAGGGTTGTGCGAGCGAACCCAGTCCGACGTCGTCCGGAGCGCCGAGGGCGTCGATCAGGGCGAGCTCCGCCCGCAGCGCGGTCCGGGTCGGGAGGTGATCCAGCGCGGTCACCTCGGCGATCGGGTACCGGCCCATGATCGCGACGGCGCCCTGCCCCGGTTCCGGCGGCCAGAATCGCGCGTCCAGCACCTCGGTCGTCCGGGCAGCGAGCCCTGCACGACGCGCTTCCCCCGACCAGAGGATCGTCGCGTGGACACCATTCTTCTCGAGCGCGTCCATGTCCCAGCCGACAAGGTCAGGCACGACTTCCAAGTCGGGCCGGTGGGCCCGCAGGAGGGCGACCCGCCGAGCGCCACGCACCGCCACCCTGGCGTGACGCGGAAGGGAGCGGAGCGGCTCCCGCGCACCCGACACCACCACGACGACGTCGCGCGGGTCCTCACGGGG
>JAOTVL010000079.1 GCA_029863525.1 Gemmatimonadota bacterium | reverse complement strand
CACGGGAGCTCCACGGGTGGGCCGATGGTCAAGACGAGCCTCAGCGTCGGTTCGTTCGCGCTGCCTGGTCCCTCGAACGAGGCGAAGGAGATCGAGATCGGCTCGAAGACCGAGAGGAGCGCAAGCGAGCTCGGCGCTGGATTCCCCGCCAGGTCTTCACCACGTAGCAGGTCGCGAGCGAACGCCGTGAACGGCACCTCGATGAGGTCGCCCGCCGAAGCGCCGAAGGCATCCGGTCGCACCGAGCGCCCCAACGGTGCAGCGATGAGCGAGGTACCGAGCGGTGACTTCGGCATCGAAGCCCGAGCGAAGACCGGCCGAACGTCGAGGCGGACCGTGTCGGTCGGCTGGAACGCCGCCTCGGTGGTTCGACTCGTCAGACGGAGCGCGGCGAAGCTGATCTGTCCGGGCTCGGGAGTGAACGGACAGCCGACCTGAGCGCAGAACTCGGGGGGACCGTTGAACACCTCCGGGATGGCCACGTCCAGCACGGTTCGCCACGAGGGCGCGCCCCCGATGCGCACGCCGTCGGGCGGGGGCTCGGGGAACGGGCTGTAGATGAACGTCAAGGCGCTCGTCCCGACGCTGAGCTCTATGATCGTGTCAGGATCGATGGAGGGTCGGATGTCGAGCCGGAGCGTTGCCCCATTGAGCTGAAGGCGTGAGCCCGTGTCGATCATCTCGAGCCGCGCGCCCCGGCTCAAGTCGTCCGTGTCGGCCCAAGCGGCGACGGTGGCCGAGTCGAGGCTGAAGACCACCGAATCGCCGGCGGCCGGGTCCCACGTCACGGTGTCGACCCCGATCACCGGCCCGGCTCCCACTTCACTCCATGGGCGGAGATCGTTGATCGTGTCGATCGCGGCCTCCCACGTGGTCGTGGTCGGGTCCCACTCCTGTTGCAGGCGCCCAACCGCGACGACGACCGGGCCGGTGTTCGTACTGGCGACTGTGTCGAACACCGCCACGAGCCGACCACCGACGAACGTGATGACGCTGTCGGGTCGCTGGGCTCCGGTCGAGTCCCGGGCCGTCACCGCCCCCGGGTAGGCAGTGAATCGCATCAGCGTGCGGGCGTCGAGCGTGTCCGCGAACTGGTTCGCGACGTACCCCCGGTTGAGATCTTCGGGTGAACCGTATCCTCCGAAGACCTCGAGATTCGAAGCGAATTCGCTCCATGGTATCTCGAGCTCCACCGTGATCGGCTCGCCGGGCAGCGGCTGCAGGCCCACACCCGTCGGCAACTCTTGCTCGCACCCATACGCGGCAGCGCAGGCGAGGAGCGTGAACGCCACGAAACGCGGCGTCCGCCGACCCGATTCGAGACTCAACTGCGACGCCTTGCGCTTGCGGGCGAGGCCGTGGATTCGAATCGGTTGCGCGGCGGATGCATCAAGGGGACTCCACTCTTCGTGACTGTTCAAGGATTACGACCCACTCCCCTCGGCCACCCACACCCTGGGTAGACGAGGCGAAAGGCCGGTCAAGACTTCGTAGCTGATCGTTCCCGCGAGCTGCGCGACTTCGTCGAGCAGGATCGACTCCCCGCCCTCCGAGCCGATGAGGGTCGCGACGTCTCCTTCGCGCACACCAGAAACGCCGGAGATGTCTACCACCGTCACGTCCATGGAGATCCGTCCGACGATCGGAACCCGTGTACCGCGGAGCAACGCATACCCCCGGTTTCCGAGCACCCGGGGAAGTCCATCGCCGTACCCGATCGACAGCGTGGCCCATCGCTCGGCCTCCTTCGCCCGATGGGTGACCCCGTACCCCAACGTCGTTCCCGGAGACGCCTCACGGATGTGCACCACGCGCGCGTGGAGGGAGACGACCGGATCGGGATCCGGCTGTCCCTCGCCCACGCGCCCGCCGTAAAGGTAGATGCCCGGGCGTACCACAGCGTTGCCGAGCGCCGGGAATCGCATGATCCCTGCGCTGTTCAGAACGTGGACGAGACCCGGTCCCTCATCGTCGTCGAGTTGGCCGAGCACCTGCTCGAAGCGACCCCATTGTTCGCGGATCGAGGCTGCGTCCGCGTCGGCGGAGTGCAGGTGCGTGTAGCATCCGACCCATTCCACGCGGTCGGACCGCTCGCGCACCGACGGCAGCCAGTCGGCGGCCGTTCGCCAATCGAATCCGCTCCGGCCCATCCCGGTATCGACGTCGATGTGCATCGCAGCGGTGGCGCCACTCTCTTCAGCCGCCTGATCGAGCTTGCGAAGCGCGTCGAGGCTCGAGATCGAGATCTGGAGATCCGCCGCGACCGCGGGCGCAACGTCGCCCTCCGGCATGGGACTGCAGACCAGGATCGGCCGGGTCACGCCGGATTCTCTGAGCTCGATACCCTCGGCGGCGGTCGCGACTCCGAACCCCCACGGTTCGAACGGCTCGAGAACGCCGACGACTTCCCGCATTCCGAGGCCGTAGGCGTTGGCCTTGACCATGAGAAGCACACCCGTGGACGCACCGACGGCTTCGGCGATTGCGGTGTAGTTGGCACGGAGTGCGTCGGCCCGCACGCTCATCCACGCGCGGGCCTCGGGATTCGTTGACATAGACTGAGAAAGATGCCAGAAACAGGGCTCTCACACGACCCCCGATCCCCTGCCGCCCGTGGCCCACGAAGAACACCACTTTCCCGGACCGGGAACGCTCGACAGGGCGCTCGCGCTGGTACGCCATCTGAGGTCCGAATGTCCGTGGGACGCCGAGCAAACGGCGGAATCGCTGATACCCCATCTACTCGAAGAGACCCACGAGGTCGTCGACGCGATCCGCGGAGGGGACGCCTCCGAGCTCGAGGGTGAACTCGGCGACCTGCTCTTGAACCTCGCCTTTCAGATCGTCGTCGCCGAAGAATCGGGCACGATCGACGCCGACTCGGTCTACGGACGATTGGAAGCCAAGATGATCGCGCGACATCCGCACGTGTTCGGTGACGCCGAGCACCGCGACTGGGAGCGCGCGAAGGCCGCTGAGCGGAGCGAAGGAGAGGGCATCCTCGACGGGCTCGCCTCCGGCTTGGATCCGCTGACCAAGGCTCACCGGATCCAGGAAAGAGTCGCGGGCGTCGGCTTCGACTGGGAGGACCATCGCGGTGCCCTCGCGAAGGTCGAAGAGGAGCTGGCGGAGGTCACGCAGGCGATCGCCGGCGGAGTGGCAGCGGAGGTCCAGGAAGAAGTGGGGGACCTTCTCTTCGCGGCGGTGAACCTGGCCCGACTATCGGGCGTTCATCCTACGACCGCGCTGGCCCAGGCGAACGGGAAGTTCCGAGCACGCTTCGAGAGGCTCGAGGCACTCGCGGCCGCCCGCGGCATCGACGTCCACACCGCGGGCCTCGTCGTGCTCGATGGGCTCTGGGAGGAGCTGAAGCGTCCGTAGCCAGCACACTCGCCCACGACGTTCTCAATAGCCGGCACGCTTGTCCACGACGTTCTCCCACTGCTCGACCGGGACGTCCTTCGCGTACCGCTCCAGATTCCGCAGGATGAGGTCGGCTTCCCGTCGCCAAAAGCCGCGCGTGACCGCCGACACGTGCGGGGTCAGGATCACGTTGGGGAGCGTCCAGAGGGGGTGGTGCGGGGGGAGAGGCTCTTCCGAGAAGACGTCGAGGCCCGCACCTCGGATCCGCCGCTCCTCGAGCGCCGAGACGAGCGCGTCCTCGTCCACCAGGCGGCCACGAGCGACGTTGACCAGGATCGCGTCCGGCTTCATGCGCGCGATCGCCTCGCGATCGACCAAGCCGCGCGTCTCCGGCGTATCCGGCGCAGCCACGACGATCGCGTCGGCCTCGCGGTAGACCGCGTCCAGACCGGAAGTCCCCGTTACGACCTCGATGCGTGAACCGAGGTCGCCACCTCCGGCAACAGGAGAGAGGTTCGCCTCGCCGGGTCGGGCGGGCGTGCGCTTCACCGCGATGACGCGGGCGCCCAGGCTCGCGACCCGTCGCGCGACCTCCCGGCCGATCCCCCCGAACCCGATGATGCCGACGGTCGAGTCGGAGAGCTCGGAGAGCGGCGCGCCTGCCACGTAGTACGGCTCCTTCGACCACTCGCCCCGGCGCTGCGCCTCGAGGGCGAAATCGAGGCCACGGCCGAAGTGGAGAAGCATCGCGAGGACCGTCTCTGCCATCGGGGGCGCGTGGATGCCGGCGGAATTCGTGAAGACCACGGGGCGTTCGATCATTGGAGGGGTGAGCGAGCTCGCGACCCCCGCCGCCCCGGAATGGACCCATTCGAGCCTGGGCCCGGCCTCGAGCAGCGCCGCCGGAATTCCGTAGCCGAAGTACACCTCGGCTTCCGCTATCGCGTCGAGGACTCCCGGCGCGACCCTGGCCGCGCCGTCCCCCGAGCCGTCGGTGGGCTCTTCGATGACCACGAGTTCCCAACCGGGCGGAAGCGAGGCCCGGATCTCCTCGGGAACCCACCGGGGCATGGCCCAGATGGGTCGCCGGTCCATCATGTCGAGGACGGCTCGTGGCATGGTCCGCGTCCCGGGGCGACTAGGGGTAGAGCCGGTTCATGAGCCTCGGAAACGGAATCAGCTCACGAATGTGATGGCGCCCCGTGATCCACCCCACGGTCCGTTCTACGCCGAGGCCGAACCCGGAATGCGGGAAGGTCCCGTACCTGCGCAGGTCGAGATACCAGTCGTACGCGGCTTCGGGCAGGCTCTCCTCGCGGATTCGGGCCTGGAGCCTGTCCAAGTCGTCTTCGCGTTGGCTCCCCCCGATGATCTCCCCGTATCCCTCGGGCGCGAGAAGGTCGTCGCACAGCACCGTGCGGGGGTCGGCCGGGTTCTCTTTCATGTAGAACGCTTTCGCCCGCTTCGGATAGTCGTGCACGAAAAGCGGAAGGTCCCGGTCTTCCATGAGAAGGGCCTCGTCGCCTGCGCCGAGGTCCTGGCCCCACTCGACATCGCTCCCCTTCTCCTTGAGAACCGCGACGGCGTCCGTGTAGCTGATGCGCGGGAACGGCGGCTTCACCTTCTCGAGCAGGCTCGTGTCCCGTTCGAGTACCTCGAGCTCGGCTCCGCAGCGCTCGAGTGCTCGCTCGACGATGTACGATACGAAGTCCTCCTGGAGACGCATGTTGTCGTTGGAGTCGGCAAAGGCGACTTCCGGCTCGACCATCCAGAACTCGGTGAGGTGGCGTCGGGTCTTCGATTTCTCCGCCCGAAACGTCGGCCCGAAGCAGTAGACGCGGCGGAAGGCGGGGCAGGCAGCCTCCACGTACAGCTGCCCGGTCTGGGCCAGGTACGCGGAGTCCCCGAAGTAGTCGGTCTCGAACAGGGTCCCTGCGTGCTCTCCGATCGCACCCGTCAGGATCGGCGTGTCGATGCGCACGAAATCGCGCGTATAAAAGAAGTCGTGGATCGCTTGTTCGACCTCGGCGCGGACCCGCAGTCCCGCCCTTTGAAGAGACGATCGAAGCCAGAGATGTCGATTGTCGAGGAGGAAGTCGATCCCGTGTTCCTTGGGCTGAATCGGGTATTCGGCGGCCGCGGCCAGAAGCTCCACGTTCGTGACCCCGAGCTCGTAGCCCCCAGGCGCCCGCGCGTCCTCCTTCACCTCACCGGTGAGCGTGACGAGCGACTCCTGGGTAAGCGACTGCTGAAGGTCCCAGACCGACGCGTCGACCTGGCTCTTCACGAGGACTCCCTGGAGAACGCCCGTGCCGTCACGCACGACGGTGAAGGCCACCTTGCCGTGACCGCGAGTGGCTTCGACCCACCCCTTGATGGTCACGGAGTCCCCGACGTGCTCGCCCAACTGCTTGATTTCGACCATGCCGAGAGAATGCGAAGATTCAGGCCGCAGGGGAACCCGGTTCAACCCACCCCGTACATGGCGAGCCGATGCTGGTACCGGGCGAACAGGTGATCCCGGATCCTCCCGTGCTCCGGGGCGGCGAGCTCCGGATCGAGCGACACGAGCGCGCGTGCGTCCCGCTGCGCGAGGGCGAGGAGGTCCTCGTCGGCCATGAGGTCGGCGAAGCGAAGCACCGGGTCCTTCCCGTGCTGCTGGCTCCCGAACAGGTCTCCCTGTCCTCGGATGCGCAGGTCGGCACGGGCTATGGCGAAGCCGTCGAGCGTATCGCGGAAGATCTTGAGCCGCTCCAACGCCTCTTCACCCGGGTCCGCAACCAGGATGCAATGGCTCTCCGCCGCCCCCCGCCCGACCCGTCCGCGGAGCTGATGGAGCTGCGAAAGCCCGAAGCGCTCCGCGTGCTCGACGATCATGACGCTCGCGTTGGCGACGTCGATGCCGACCTCCACCACCGTGGTCGCGACCAGCACGTCAACCTCGCCCTCCACGAACCGCCGCATGACTTCGTCTTTCTCGGCCGAGGCGAGTTGCCCGTGCAGCAAGCCGACCCGCGCGTCGGCGAACACGCTTTCGCGCAACCGCTCGAATTCCTGGGTCGCCGACAGTAAGTCGACCTTCTCCGATTCTTCCACGAGCGGATACACGATGTACGCCTGTCGACCCTCGGCGATCTGATCGCGCACGAACGCGTACACCGTCTTCCGGCTCGACGGGTCGCGCAGGGCGGTCCGGATGGGCGTGCGGCCGGGGGGCATCTCGTCCAGCACGCTCAAGTCGAGGTCGCCATAGAGCGCCATCGCGAGCGACCGTGGGATCGGGGTGGCCGACATGACGAGAACGTCGGGACGCCCCTCTTCTCGCTCGAAGAGCGCCATCCTCTGTTTGACGCCGAATCGATGCTGCTCGTCGATCACGACGAGACCGAGCTCGGCGAAGGTCACCGCATCCTGGATGAGCGCGTGGGTCCCCACGACGACCTTGGCGTCCCCGGAGGCGACAGCCTCGAGGGCGCCCCGCCGCTCGCCGCTCGCGAGTCGGCCGGTCAGGAGCGTCACCGGCACACCGAGCGGCTCGAGCATCGCCGAGATGTTGCGAGCGTGCTGCTCGGCGAGGATCTCGGTGGGTACCATGAGCGACGCTTGGCGCCCCCCCTCCACCGCCAGCAGCATGGCGAAGACGGCCACGGCGGTCTTGCCCGACCCCACGTCGCCCTGGAGCAGCCGGCTCATCCGCCTGTCGGACTGCATGTCCGCGTAGATGTCCCGGAGCGCAGCCGCCTGGGCTTCCGTAAGCGAGAACGGGAGGGCATCGTGGAGCGGCTTGATGAGCTCGTTGGAGCGGCGGTGGACGATGCCCGGCTCCAACTCCGTTGCCTTCCGACGAGCCTGCGCCTGGACGAGCTGGAGAAAGAAGAGCTCGTCGAACGCCAGGCGCCGACGTCCCCGCTCGGCGTCGTAGACGGCGACGGGTCGATGCAGCGAAGTGAGCGCCTCGCGCAGCCCGGGCAGCTCGAGCCGTTGCATCGCCTCCGGGGCCAGGTATTCGTCTTCGACGGACCACTCCAGCAGCGCGTCCAGATTGCGCTCGAAAATCGACCGGAGGACCCACTGGGGCAGCTCCTCCGTGGCCGGATACGTCACGAAGATCATGCCCGTGGGACGCTCCTCCGGCTCACTCTCCACGTCTCCCCGAGAGAGGACCGTGTATTCGCGCGGTTGGAGTTGCCTTCCGTGGAAGAACTTCACCTTGCCGCTCACCAACAGGGTGTCACCGGGTCTGAGCTTACGATCGAGCCACGGCTGCCCAGGCCACGCAACGGTGATCATGCCCGAGTCGTCCTCGAGCACCGCCTGGAAGATGCGCAGGCCACGGCGGGTCGGGATGACGCCCTTGGACCGCACCCGACCGATCACACTGACGTCCATTCCTACCTCGAGACGTCCAATGGGCTCCACGGTCGACGCGTCGTCGTAGCGCCGCGGCACGTGATACAGGAGGTCTCGCGCCGTCGTGATTCCCAACTTCGCGAAGGCGTCGGCGCGCTTCGGCCCCACGCCCTTGAGGAACTGGACGGGACGGTCGAGGTGCGAGTAGCTCAATGATCGAAGATCCCGTCGATGAACGCCTCGACGTCGAAGGCCTCGAGGTCGTCGAGACCCTCACCGGTACCGACGAGCTTCACGGGGACGCCGTACTCCTCGATGAGGGCGAGCACGATGCCTCCCCGAGCGGTCGAGTCCATCTTGGCCAACACGATCCCGGTCGGCTCCACCGCCTCCGAAAAGGCGCCGACCTGACGAATCGCATTCTGTCCGACCGTGGCGTCGAGCACCATGAGCGTTTCGTGCGGGGCTCGGCCGAGCCGTTTCCGAACCACGCGATCGACCTTCTTCAGCTCCTCCATGAGTCCCCGGTTCGTATGGAGACGGCCTGCCGTGTCGATGAGCAACACGTCCGTGCCGCGTGCCTCGGCGGCGTCGAGCGCGTCGAAGGCGACGGCGGCGGGATCACCTCCCTGCTGGCCCCTGAGGAAGTCGGCCCCGATACGGTCAGCCCACATCTCGAGCTGGGCGACCGCTCCGGCCCGGAACGTGTCGGCCGCGGCCACCATGACGCTGCGACCCTCCTGCACGAGATGGTGCGCCAATTTGGCCACCGAGGTCGTTTTTCCGACCCCGTTGACCCCGACGATCAGGTACACGGTGGGTCCGGAGTCGGCGGCCTGCAGCGTCGGCTCGGAACCCTGCGTCAAAATCTCCCGGATCTCCGAACGCAGGATCTCGACCAGATCGCCGGCGTTTCGCGCCTTCCCTCGGCGGAGCGCCTCCTCGGCGCGGTCGGTGAGCCGGAGCGTGACGGGCACACCGAAATCGGCGGCCAGCAACCGTTCTTCGAGCGACTCGAGGGACTCGGCGTCGATACCTCCCGCGGCGACCCGAACATCGGTCAGCGCGAGGTCCACGACGCGCTTCCAGAGTCCTTTCTTCCTTTCCGGCTTCTTCTTGAAGAGTCGAGCCATGCCGCCTAACGGAGTCCGATCCGGCGACGCACGATCCATTCGCCGCAGAGGAGGAGAATCACGAGGAGGTACGGCCAAGGACTCGTCCGAAGCGGCGGTCCGAGTCCGCTCGCGTCGACCGCCCCCGCGCCCTGAGCCGGAATCGTCGGAACGACACGACGCGGGACCATCTCGTGCGTGGACGCGGATACGTCGAACCGCCCGGAGCCGACCGTGTCCCCGTCGGTTCCGAGGATGGAATAGTCGTACGTACCGGGGGCCATCGCCCCGAGTGACAGTGGCCCGCCTCCTTCGAGAACCGTGTCGGCCACGGCGACGTCTCCGCGACGCACCGCCAGGCGCAGACCCGACGAATCGGCCGGAACGCCCCACAGGACGGCTTCGCCCCGCTCGAACACCCACTGTACCGGTCTGGGCTCTGCCGTGGCCATGCCGCGATCGGCCAAGAGCCAACCGACAATACCGGACCAAAGCCGACGATACGGCTCGCGGCCGGCGGGGCGCATCGCCCAGCGCCAGTAGCCGGAGGAAAGCGAGACCGCCATTCGCCCGGCCGGCCGCTCGATGAGCGTGAACGCGGGCTGCGGTGCGCCGGCGCCCCGGAGCTGGAGCTCGAGCGGAACGGCGCCTGTCACCTCGCTCGCCACGAGTACGTCCGTGAGGGGCGGAAGCGCGTCGAACGCCACGTCGCTCAGTGAGCCCGCGATCGGCGACGTAGGCACATCCGGAGACACGTACCACTCGCCGGCCTGTGGCTCGGCCGACCGGATCCCCACCGCGGCCGCGCCGGCGGCATCGCCGGGAAGCACGAGTCGGCTTCCAGGACCCGACGCCACGTCTTGGACCCAAGCGTCGGCCGCTGCGCGCAACCCGTGAACCACGAGGATCGCCGCTTGGGCAGCTGCCGCGCGGACGGTGGCCGAGTCGACCGGCCCACCCCGGTCGACGGCCCGACCCATCGGGAGGTACCGATCGTCGCCGGCCCGTAGGTACCCGGAGGTCGGGAGCCCGGTCACCTCACGCAGGACCGGAAATAGGTGGCGCGGCTCCCAATTCGGGCGAACCGAGACCAGTACCACCCCACCCTCTTCGAATCCGACGTTGGCATACGAGACGGATTCGTCGTCCGAAGCGAAGCCGTCCGACGCCCCGACGACCCGGGCCGTGTACCGAACCCTTCCCTGGGCGGTGGGGGGCGGGAGATCCAAGACGAGATTGGCTCGGAGCCCCGGCGACGGAGACGCGACCCGCTGCGTCGCGACGGACCGGCCCTCCTCGAGAATCTCGACGTCGAGGGTATCGCCGGCCCCTTCTGCGAAGAGCTCCAGCTCGGCGACGGGCGTATCGTCGATTCGCACCAGATCCGCGACCTCGAACCGAGCGATCCCGGCATTGGGTACCGAGTCTCCGAACGACTCGAAGGTCACCGAAATCGGTAGCGACTCCAGCGCCGAGCCGACGGCGACGCCGTCCTCGAAGCGCGCGTCCGAGAGAACGATCACGTCGCGGGCTCCCGCCTCGGCGGCGGCGCTCAACGCGGGCGCGAGACGACTCCGTACCTGGTCGGCTTCGGCGGCCTCCGGCTCCCTTCTCAGCTCGTCACCGCCGAAATGCACGACGCTCCACCCGTCCGCACCGAGGTCCGCCGCTCGGGCGGACGCGCTCGCCCAGGGGGTGGATCCGTCATCCGACGCGGCCGACATGCTCAGCGACGCATCCAGCAGCACCCACCGGACCGGCGCGCCCACACCGTCGCCGAACGGGAGGTGGGGGTTGAAAAGGAGCAAGAGGATGACGACCAGCGCCGTCGCACGAGCTGCGGCCAGGGCCCGAGCCACCGGCACCCGGAGCTCCACCCTCAAATAGATCCAGAAGGAGTACGCGACGAGCGCCGCGGAGAGAACGACGAACAGCAGGATGCGAGTCACGAGCTACGGAGGCGTCAGGGTGAAGCCGGCCCTTCGTCGGCCAAGGGACGACGAGGTCAATCTACCGCTGAGCCCCCCCCGCTGGCTGCGACGCGGCACCCTCCTGCTGCGATTCCACCTCCGCTACGAAGCTGCGCACGGGTCCGGCGCGGGGAATGGTCTCGAGAAGGGCCACACGACCGGTCATCTCCGTGCGCCAGCGGACTCGATCGTCGCTCGGCACCGGATCGCCCGCGGGCAGATCGACCGAGAGCGGGTCCATGTGATTACCCCCGCGCATCATCTCGTAGTGCAGGTGCGGCGCGGTGGCGAGGCCCGTCATTCCGACGTATCCCACGACATCGCTCTGCTTGACTCGGCTGCCGACGACCAGATCTCGAGCGAAGGCCCGAAGGTGCGCGTACCGGGTGATGAAGCCGTTCGGGTGTCGGATCTCGACGAGGTTGCCGTAGCTACCCTTCGGACCGCGGTGGATGACCACCCCGTCCGACGTGGCCATCACTTCGGTACCGGCGTTGGCGGCGTAATCCACGCCACGGTGGGCCCGCCACGTCCTCAAGACCGGGTGGAAGCGCGACATGGTGTAACGACTCGAGATCCGTCGGTACGCCAACGGCTTGAGCAGGAACGCCCGGCGCACGGATTCGCCGTCCAAGTCGAAGTACGATCCGCGTCCATCGTCGTTGGGATCGAAGTACACGGCGTGGTACGGCGTGCCACTGTTCACAAACTCCGCGGCGAGCAAACGACCGGCCCGCATGGAACCGTCGGGACGGACCTCGCGCTCGAACGCGAACCGATAGGTGTCGCCGACGCGGATCTGACGGGAGAAGTCGACCTGCCATTGGAAGACGCGGTCGAGGTGATCGATCAGTCGATTTCGGTCCTCGAAGGTGAGGTCGGCCAGCACTGGATTGTCGACCACCGCGTTCCAGAGCACCGTCTCGATCTCGCCGCTCGCGTAGAGCGTGTCGACGTAGACGGGCGTCTCGATCCGGTTCGACTCCCAACCGACGATCGTGCGGTCGAGTCGGATCGTCTCGTCCGGGGTGACGGCCACGTCCACGCCACGCAGCCACTCGTCGTCCGGACGGTACCGCAGCGTGATTTCGGTTCCCTGGCGCATGCGCCGAGGGCTCGCGTGCTCTTGGAAGGCCAGGAGGAGCGCGGCCTGCTCGTTCGCGTCGATCGCTCCGTACAGGAGCTCCCCGAACGTCTGCCCCCGCGCCAAAGACACGATCTCCACGTATTCAGCCGGAGGGGCATAGACGGGATCGAGCTCGCCCACGTCCGGCGTTTCGGAGATACACGCCAGCGGAGCGATCGCCAGCAAGGCGACCGCCGCGTATCGGATCGGGCGTCTGGGAATCCGGTTCACCATCTCACCAATGTACTAGCAGGTCACCGACTTAGGGGAGTACCAATGTGACGTTTCTCCACGCGAAGGGTGCGACCACCCGGCGGATCTCTCCGCCGGGTGGCCGGCCCGGAACCTCTCCGGTGCTAGGGAACCGGATCGGCCCCGGTCGCGCTCAGTCCATCTGACGTCGAATGAACGTCGGAATGTCGAGGCCCTCGATCTGCTCTCTCGAGACGCTCCTCTCCGGGAACCGGGTGAGTGGCAGCACTGGCTCGGACAGCGCCCCACCGACCGCCATGCGCATCGGCATCGGCTGCTGGATCGGCTGCGTGTGCGGCGGCGGCTCAAGCACCGGCTGGATCGGCAGCTCAGGCGACTCGACCGGTAGCACCGGCTCCATGGACGTCTGGATCTGGGGCTGAGTGCGGGCGCGCGGACGCCTGAAGTCCGCGGCGATCACCTTCTCGTCTTCGTGCGAATCGAAGCCCGTGGCAATCACGGTAACCCGGATCTTGCCTTCGAGCTCCGGATTGTGGACGGCTCCGAATATGATCTCGGCTTCGTCCCCCGCCTCTTCCTGGATGATCGAAGAAATCGTGGTCACCTCGTCGATCGCGAGGTCCATTCCACCCGTGATGTTGATCAGGACACCTTGGGCACCCGCGATGGAGACGTTGTCGAGGAGAGGCGAGGAGATCGCCTCCTGGGCTGCCTCCTGCGCCCGATTGTCACCCTCGCCGAAGCCCGAGCCCATCAGCGCGGGGCCGCGGGCAGCCATGACCGTGCGCACGTCGGCGAAGTCCACGTTCACCTCGCCCGTCACGCTGATGAGGTCGGAAATGCCCTGCACCGCGTGCAGAAGCACCTCGTCGGCCTTCTTGAGCGCGTCTTTGAAGGACGTCCCCTTCGGCACGACGGCGAGCAGGCGATCGTTCGGCACGAGGATCATCGTATCTACACAGCGGCGGAGCTCTGCCAGCCCCTGCATCGCCTGGCGCTCCCGCTTCCTTCCCTCGAAGGAGAAGGGCTTCGTGACCACGCCAATGGTCAGCGCACCCATGTCACGGGCGATTTCCGCCACGAGCGGTGCCGCACCGGTGCCGGTGCCTCCGCCCATTCCCGCAGTCACGAAGACCAGGTCGGCCCCCTCGAGGGCCCGTCGGACCTCGTCCTCGCTTTCGGCCAACGCCTGCCGGCCGACCTCGGGTCGCGCGCCAGCACCGAGCCCACGGGTGAGCTTCTTCCCGATTTGAAGCGTTACTTGCGCCTGGCTGCTCTTGAGGGCCTGGCCGTCGGTGTTCATCGAGATGAACTCGACGCCGTCCAGCTCCTCGTCGATCATGCGATTGACGGCGTTTCCGCCGGCTCCCCCTACGCCCACCACCTTCATGCGGGCGTTCGCGATGGGGGTTTCTTCGAATTCGAAGATCATCATGGTCTCCTCCCTAGCGGAGATTTGGTGAGAAACGGCCTGACCTAGAAGAATTCCTTGAGCCAAATACCGAGCTTGGTCACGATGCCCGACGCCTTCGTCGACGCACCGCGACCCGTTTCGGCGAACCGGTCCGCGCCCCACAGCGCGAGGCCGGCGCCGACCGCGAACCGGGGTCGGCGGACCCGGTCTGCGAGCCCACCCAGTCCCTCGCTCGGAACGCCGAGCCGGACGGGTGAAGCGAAAATCTGTTGTGCCAGCTCGACCACCCCGGGGATCGCGGCGCTTCCCCCACTCAGCACGATCCCGGCGCCCAGCTTGTCGAGCACCCCCTGGTCCTGGAGCTCGCTCTGGACGATTCCGAACATCTCGTCGAGACGCTGCTCGACGATGTGCGCGATCAGCTCGCACGCCACGGAGCGCATCTGGCCCGGTGAGGGCCCCGGTAGGTCGACGGTTTCTCGTGGATCCACCATCTGCGCGAAGGCGTGCGCGTGTCGCTCCTTCGCGATCTGCGCCTCCTTGTACGGCACTGCGAGCCCCCGAACGAGGTCGGCGGTGAGTGTCGCCCCACCGAAGGGAAGGATCGAGACTTGCTGGATCTTGCCCTCGTAGAAGGCGGCGACGTTCGTCGTGTGGGCGCCGATCTCGACCATGGCGACGCCGACTTCCCTCTCGTCCTCGGTGAGCACAGCACGGGCACCAGCCAACGGCTCGAGGACGAGCTCCTGGACCCGGTACCCGGCCTTGTTGACCGCCTTGGTGATGTTCGTCGATGCGGTTACCTGGCAGGTCACCAAGAACACCTCCGACTCCAGGCGGACGCCGGACATGCCGAGGGGGTCCTTGATGCCGCGCTGATGGTCCACGCGATACTCCTGCGGGATCGCGTGGACCATCTCTCGGTCGGGCGGGAGCGCGACGGCGCGAGCAACGATGTGAACGCGCTCGACGTCGTCGCGGGTGACCTCTTCTTCCGAAATGGCGACGACCCCCATCGAGCTGGATGCCCGGACGTGATCGCCCCCGATGCCGGCGTAGACCCGATCGACCGTGGTGCCGGCCATGAGCTCGGCCTCGTTCATGGCGTTGCGAACCGACTCGGTCATCTCGTCGATGTTCGTTACCATGTCCCCGCGGAGTCCTCCGGTTTGCGCCTGACCGACCCCCAGCACCGTGAGGCCCGGTCGCCGGGGATCGTCGAGGATCTCCCCGATCACCGCACAGGTGTGGGTCGTCCCGATGTCGAGTCCGGCGATCAGGTTGGCTCGCATGTCCTACTCTTCCCTGTCACGGCGAACCACGACCTGGTCCGCGAATCTGAGGTCCACGACTTTGGGGATCTGCCCCGGGGTCCGCGAAATGGCGTCGGTGAGCGCCGTTTCGGCTTCGCGTAGCCGCGCCACCGTGGCGCCTGGGCGGAGGAGGATGTCGACGTCGGGGCTCACCAGCCGCAGGCTCATGGCCCCGTCGTCCCTCAAACGCAACGTCGAGATGCGCCGCACGAACTCCTCGTCGAACCGTCGGAGGCGCTCGAGTTGCTCGGCGAGATCGCGGACTTCTTCCGGAAACATCGAGGCCTCGGGCGGCGGCATCCGGCTGGCGGCGATGACCGGCAAGTCCAGACCGTAGAGCGTGGGGTCGATCGGCAAACGGTGCCCTTCCGCGTCCACGGGCTCGAGGATCGGTGTGGCGGCGAGGGCGACCGGCTGGCGTTCCTCGACGGTGACAACGAGGCCGCCGGGCAGTCGGCGCCGCACCTCGGCGCGGCGGACGAGCGGGTGCGCTTCCACGCGCTCGATCCACTCGTCCCGGTCGCCCCAGACGGATGCGAAGCCACCGAGCTCGAGTCGAGCGATCACGGTGTCCTCGGCGAGGAATCTGATTCCGCGGACGTCGACCTCAGAGACCCTGAACGTCTCCATCGTTGCCAGCGCGTCGGGCAGCCGCGGCCCCCAGACCAGGACCGGCCCGAGCGCGAGCGTCACCAGGAGCACCCGGAGTTCGTTACGCATGGACGGGCTCCTCCAGGGCCTCGAGGAGCGCCGGACCGAGCGTCTCGATGGAGCCTGCTCCGAGCGTCAACACGACGTCGTTCTCCTCGAGTTCGTCGGCGAGCGCCCGCGGGAGCGCCTCGAGGTCGGCGACGTAGCGCACCGAGGCACCCGCCGCACTCGCCGAGTCGGCGATCGTCTGCCCGGTAATGCCGGCGATCGGTGCTTCCCGCGCGGGGAACACGTCGGTCACCCACACCACGTCTGCGATCGCAAGCGCCTCTCCGAACTCTCGGGCGAAGTCGCGCGTGCGCGAGAAGAGGTGTGGCTGGAAGACGGCGACGACGCGCCGCCCCGCGAAGGAAGCGCGCGCCGCCCGTAGCGCGGCCACGAGCTCTGTCGGATGATGCGCGTAATCGTCGACGACGATCACGCCCCGTGAGGCGCCGACGCGCTGGAAACGGCGTCCGATCCCCCCGAACGCTGCGAGGGCCTCGAAGACCGCCGACCACTCCACGCCGAGCGCTCGCGCGGCTGCAGAGGCGGCGAGGGCGTTGAGCAGGTTGTGGTGCCCGCTCATGCTCACGGTCAGCTCGCCCACGCGACGGCCCTCTTCGTAGACGACGCTGCGGGTCCATTCGGGTCCCACCCGCACGTCGGTCACGCGAAGCATCGATCCAGCCCCGGTTCCATAGGTGTAGCCGGAGGGACCGACCATCGGGAGCAACGACGACGCGCCGTGGTCGTCGGCACAGACGATGACGCGCCCCGACCCTCGTACACCGGCAAGGAAATCGAGGAAACCGCGACGCACGCCGTCCAGGTCGCCGTAGATGTCGAGGTGGTCGGCCTCGAGATTGGTCACCACGGCGACGTCCGGCGACAGCGTCAGGAACGAACGGTCGTATTCGTCCGCTTCCACCACGTAGAGGTCGTCGGCGCCGAAGCGCAGATTCCCGCCCCACGGCTCCACGCGCCCTCCGACCAGCCCGGTGGGATCACGGCCGGACGTGGCGAGGAT
>JAOTVL010000198.1 GCA_029863525.1 Gemmatimonadota bacterium | reverse complement strand
CGACTTGAAGGGCCCGGCGCGAAGAGCGCCGGGCCTTTTTCGCATGGGTTGGGCCCGGATTCTGAGGGCGAGCGTGGCGAGCCCGGCCGGACGAGCATCGTCCGGTGGAACCGCAGGTTCGACTCGAGCGGACCGAGGTGCGAAAGGGAGGACCGGGTTGGTACTTCCGCGAGAGGAGCGAGGTCGCGTAGCGGCCGCAGCTCAATCCGGGCGCCCCGACTTGAAGGGCCCGGCGCGAAGAGCGCCGGGCTTTTGCGCGTGAGGTGTGCCCGGATTCTGAGGGCGAGCGTGGCGAGCCCGGCCGGACGAGGATCGTCCGGCGGAACCGCAGGTTCGACTCGAGCGGGAAGGGTGAGAAAGGGAGGACCGGGTTGCTACTTCCGCGAGAGGAGCGAGGTCGCGCAGCGGCCGCAGCTCAATCCGGGCGCCCCGACTTGAAGGGCCCGGCGCGAAGAGCGCCGGGCCTTTTTCGCATGGGTTGGGCCCGGATTCTGAGGGCGAGCGTGGCGAGCCCGGCCGGACGAGCATCGTCGGGCGGAACCGCAGGTTCGACTCGAGCGGACCGGATGGGAGAGAATCGAACTCCGGGCTTACGAACGAGCGCTAACGGAGGGTCAGACGCCCCCCGGGCCTCGCCCGCGACCCCGACCTCGCCGGGCCTTGTCGGTCGGGGGGCCGAGGGGCACCGTCACTCCCGACGGCGGGTTGGGGCCTCCGGCAGCGCCACCGGGCCCGCCCGGGCCCAGCGTACCGAGACCCAACCCCTGTGGTGATCCCTGGGCGACCGCCGGCAGGTCGCTCACGAGCTCGGCGTCGTCAGCCCCCGCGCCGAGACGGTCACGTACCGCGCCCAGGGCCTGATCCGAGGGCAGCCCACGTTCGGCGAGCTTGCCCAGAACGAGAAGCGGCACCGCGAGCGCTCGGCCCGACGCCTGCGAGCTGGCGAGCTCGCTGATTTCGGCCCCGTCGACGCCCATGCGCATCGCCATGGCCGCGGCCTCGATCTCGCCTTCGAGAGGTGCACGTCCTGCGGCCGCGAGAGCAGACCGGGCTCTCCCGAGGTCCACGGCGAGCGCCTCGACTGCGCTGAGCACTTCTTCGCCGCTTCGACCTTTCGCAACGCCCTCGAGGGCGAGGCGGGCGAGTGCCTGGCCGGGAAGCTCACGGGCGCGAGCCTCTTCGACGCGCTGCACCACGAGCTCCGAAACCTCGGGTGGCAGCACCTCGGACAACCTCGTGACCGGATCCTCCTGAGCCGAAACCGACACGGGGAGCAGCGCCACGGCCGCGAGCCAGCGGATGTTCTTCATGTCAGGCCCCTCGCTCTATGTCCTTCGACGCCCCGAGAGTCCTCGAGGCACTCGAATGAACACTCGCGGCGCGCTCGACCGGTCACATCCCGGGACGGTCCGACCGGTGTCACGATCCCCCCGAGATGATCAAGAGCCCAGCTTTCCCACCGTATCCATCGTCGACCTCGGCGACGCCCTCGGGCACGACCCATCGGCTTCCATCGACCCACAGGTTGAATCGGTACACGCCCGGTGTGAGGGACGCGGGCACGAGCCAGCGTCCGTCGTCGTCCTGCTCGAGGGGGCGCCGCCGCCACTCCGTCCAATCACCGGCGATCTCTACTGTTTGGGCACCCGACACCTCGAATGAAATCGAACCCGCTCGAGCCGCCTCCGGCGTGTAGACGATGGGTGCCGGAGCCGTGATGGGGATCGGTCGGCTGCGGCGGCGTGTGAGACGGAGGCCCACGGAAAAATACCGGCCTCCGGGAAGCCCCTGGAGAACGTCGGCGGCGTAGTCCCCACCTGCGACGACGATTGCCAGGTTGGCCCGAACCCAGAGGGCGGCCGACGCGCCGGCCCATGCCTCGTCCCCGTCCGGCACCGATACCGGTGAGCCCCGAATCCCCGCGTAGCCCGTGACATCGACCGGTCCTCTCGTGATGCTGACCGCGAGCCTCCCTTCGGGGTACGTCTCACCGGAAAGCCGGGTGGCCGAAAGGGCCAAGGTGCCCCGCACCCAGCCGGTTTGGGCCCACGCTCCGGCGCCCGGGACGACGCCCCTCACGGCCACGGAGTCGAAGGCGTTCTTGGCCGACGCGAGCGTCGCCCCGGCCCAGCCTCCAACCGAGCGTCCCCGGACATGGAGTCGAGCGTCCATGTTCGCGATGAACGCATCGAACCCGCTCGAGTGACGGGAGCCGGCCGCGCTGCCGCCGAGCTCGACTCGGAGGAGGTTTCGTGGGCCGAGCGGGGAGGTCCATCCCGCGAGCTCGCCTCGCGCCTGGCTCGACCATCCCGAACCCTCGAAACCGGTAATGGACCCGGTCAGGCGACCGAAGTAGGAGGGGCGTTGCCACTCCCCGAGCGCCGACAGAGACGGGGCGTTGAGGGGCGCGATGCTGTCGTACTCGATGCGTGCACCGTTCAGGTCCACGGCCCACCTGGGTGCCTGGGCCGACACGTGGAGAGGCGCGATACCTGCCACGAGGACGATGGCCACCGCAGAGGCTGTGTTTCCGGTCCGGCGGGTCCTGCGGCCGCGGCCCGACCCGCGTGGCTTCACCCCCCGGGTCTCCGGCCTTTCCCCCGCGGGCGGTTCGGAGGATTGGGGATGTTCAGTGCTCGGAGCGCGGAAGCCAGCGCCGATCCCGGCGAGGCGCCGGCTCCGACGGCACCGTCGATCTTCCCAGGAATCTGCGCGGCGACCGGGAGCGGTACCGACGTTCCGACGACGTGCGTCATGACCTCGGCCGCCTGGGCGACCGGCACGCCTCGTCGAACCAGCTCGCCCAGAACCGTGACGGGCACCTCGAGGGACACTCCATCGGCCCTCGAAGCCCACAGAGAGCGAGATACCTCGAAGCCCACGCCCTGACGGGCGGCGGTCGCGACGGCGACGACCTCTCCGTCGCGGAGCGGAGCGTCGGGAAGGTGGTCACGAAGAGCGCTCCGGGCCGCCCGGAACTCGTCGGCGAGGCCCGAAACGACCGCTCCGATGCGCTCGGCTGGAACGTTCTTCACGACCCCCTCCAGCACTTTGGACTCGAGGGCCCGGAGGGGAAGGGAGTCCCGCACCGCAGCCTCCAGCAGCGGCGCCACGACCGCGAGCGTCTCGGAGTCCACGCGAGACACGAGCTCGGGACTCTGTGCCACGAGCCCGGCCGGCGCGAGAAGCGCGAGCGCCACGAGGGCCGCCCGGGGGTTCATACTGTACCCTCCGGCGAGACGATGACCACGCTGTTGACGCGCCCGAACCCGTCGTCGACCTGAGAGACGGCAGTCGGGTCGATGCGCCAGTCCGTGCCGTTGACGATGAACGTGTATTGGTACACGCCCGGCGGCAGGGCTACGTCCGTGGTCCACAGTCCCGTCCCGCGGACGTCCCGCAGCTCGATTCCCTCGGGACTCCACGAGGCGAAGTCACCCGTCAGACGGACGGACGCTGCCTCCGGCGCCACGAGTACGAATCGGGTAACGACCTGCCCCGGGTCCGTCACCGCGGCATCCTCGGCAGGGCCCTGTGCACGTGGCACCAGGGCGATGAAGGCCACGACGGCTGCGAGGGCGAGCCCGGCGAACACCGGTCGGACCTCTACAGCGTGGGGGCGAACCCACCAGGAAAACGTCCGAGCCCATGCCGACCGCGGCTCCTCGGCGATCTCGCGCAGGACGGCCGAACGCAGCTCTGCGGGAGCGTGCACGTCGACGCGCAGCGTTTCGAGAAGCTCCCGAGTGCGGCGCTCGTCTTCCATCTCGAAGACCTCGTCCGTCCTTGTCATCCTTCTCGCACCTCTTCGTGGAGGGGCTCCAACTCGTGTCGCAGCG